>JABGWN010000055.1 GCA_018645535.1 Methanobacteriota archaeon | reverse complement strand
CTAAAATTGAAGCTGCAAAATCATCATGAGTGACCTTGGTACTTACTCATCCGGAGGCGATGAACAATTGAATCAAGATGCTCTATTGAATTGGTTTCATCAAAACCAACGAAGTTTACCGTGGCGAATAAATCCATCTCCATGGTCGATCCTATTGTCTGAGATTCTTCTTCAACAAACGCAGATGGAACGGGGTATAGAATACCATAAGCGATTGTATGAACGATTCCCTACACCATCTTCTATGGCTAAATCCAAGGTGGATGAAGTTCTCTTCTTATGGCAAGGGGCAGGATACTACTCAAGGGCGAGACGACTCCATGCATTGTCTCAAATTGTTGTAGCTCAATTTGATGGCGTTCTTCCGTCAACGTACGAAGAACTACTCGCTTTGCCTGGAATTGGCCCGTATACTGCCGCCGCAGTAGCCTCAATGGCTTTCTCCCATCCAGTTGCCTGTGTTGACGGGAACGTTCGCAGAGTCATGGCTCGTCAAACAGATAACGAAGATCCATCCGTAAAAGTTGTTCAAGAGTATGCTGACGAGATTCTCGTTCGTGAACATCCTGGTGATTGGAATCAAGCCATGATGGAACTAGGAGCGCTCGTTTGCCGCCCTAGAAACCCTACATGCAATGTTTGTCCAGTGCGTGAAAGTTGCCAAGGGACATTAAGAGCCAATGAATTGCCACGGCCTAAAAAACAAAAGAAAACGATGGTCGAACTTCAATGCATTCTCAAGGTTGATGATGAAGGCCAACCTGAGTTAATTCAACGTCCTGATTCAGGCTTATTTGCTGGGCTTTGGGGTCCACAAATGGAAGAGGAAATCGATTCTGAAGGACTTGAGTATCTTGGATGTATCAAGCATATTTTATCACATCGGACAATGAATGTCCATGTCTGGAAAGATGCCTGCAAACAAGGCATTGATCCAAACACCGTTGCGCTCTCAACTCTCGATAGGCGTATCCTGACCCTCGGTGGCGTGTTCCTTAATGTCCCAACGGAATGATGCCAAACATCCGATAAGTCCGAAGAAGAGCAGGTATTCTGCTGGAGCAGCATAATCAACCCAAGGTTGCAGATATTCTAAGCCGATCTCAGATGAGTGAACACCGAGTTCTTTTTCCCCAGATTTAATTCCATCTCGAATTGAAACTGTCATAACGACAAGAGATGTAAAGGCGAGTAGTAAAGAGTAAACACGTACCTTTCGCCCCTTAGATTTTGATTTTGGTAGCGAAAAATGTGTTGCGAAAGCCCACGCAAAACCTCCGTGGAAGACGACCATTGCAGTGTAAATATGAATCTCTAAGAATTGATCCATAGTTGCAAAAGCTAAAACTGCAAGATGGGTTGATGTCGCTAGGCCACAAAGTAGAGCAAAAAGATGTAATCTTGGTGAAGCGATTGGCTTGAACAAAATATAGAGGCGGAATGAAACAATGGATTGAATTAATGCAGATAGAAAGAGGCCGATAGAAAAAACATGGTCTTCTAATCCAGGGTGGTCTGTTTCAGATATGAAGAACGGTATGTCTCGATAATTCCCTGAAAAATAGTGAATGAGTGTTGCGATTATAATCGATGCTGTTGGCAATATCCATGAGATTTGAATCAATTGAGTGTCCTTGATTCGTCGATTAAAAAACCCAATTCCATCGCTGGAGGTGAAATCAAACATCTGTCTCATACATGCCTAACCCCCGTTGCGTATGAACCTTCAAGTGAGAGAGATTACACCGTAGGCTTGTTCACATGCCACTCCGCCTTCATGACACCCGCCGCAGAGAAAAAGTCGAATTTAAGACACAATCTCCTGGAAAAGTAGGGATGTATGTTTGCGGAGTAACGGTTTACGACCTCTGTCATTTGGGTCATGCACGATGTTACATCGCTTTTGATTTGATACATCGTTGGCTTGAAGCGTCAGGCTATGACGTGGATTATGTTCAAAATTTCACAGACATTGACGATAAAATCATCAAACGTTCAATCGAATCCGGAGAAGACTGGAAAGTGCTGGTTGAAAAGAACATTGAAACGTATTACGAAGATATGGATTCACTCAACATTCTTCGTGCTGATCATTATCCGAGGTGTACTGAATACGTGGACTCAATGATTCACATTATCGAGGATTTGATTCAGAAAGACCATGCATATACTGCTGATGATGGGGTCTATTTCCATGTGGAATCTGCTCCAGAAAAGTATGGTCAACTCACTGGACAATCCATCGACGCTGTTCGACAAGGAGCAGGCGGAAGAGTCCAAGGCACTGGAGATACCAAACGCGATCACAAAGATTTTGCATTATGGAAACAGGCTAAACCAGGCGAACCCACCTGGCCCTCTCCATGGGGAGAAGGTCGTCCAGGGTGGCATATTGAATGCAGCGCAATGAGTCTCGATCACTTTGGAGTATCCTTTGATATCCATGGCGGAGGACATGATTTGAGATTCCCTCATCATGAGGCTGAAATTTTCCAAAGTGAATGCCATACAGGTCATTCTCCGCTTGCAGGATATTGGCTCCACAATGGATTTGTCAACATCGATGGGGAGAAAATGAGTAAATCACTCGGTAACTTTTGGACCATCAAAGAGATTCGTAAAAAAATAGACCCAATGGTCTTGAGGTTCGCTTTAGTCAATGCCCATTATCGTTCACCAATCGATATGAACGAACAACTTCTGAAAGATGCTCAGCGAAATCACAGCCGTATAATGGACGTTTATGCTTCAGCTCTTCGTGGATGCACTGATGGCATAATTCTTGATTTGCCAATGGCTGATATTGCAAGTATGAATCCTCTTTCCAAATCGCTTGGTCTTCTTGAAAAGATGGCAGAAGGATTTGCTCGAGCAATGGATGATGATTTCAACAGTCGTGAAGCGGTAGCAAAAGTTCTTGCAGCCACCAAAGAATTGCAACGTATCCTTTCAATGGAACTCGATGAGGATGATTCTCGTGCAGTTGCCAACTATGCGAAAGTTTGGTTGGAAGAAACTGCAGGACAAATTCTCGGCATATTGCCTTCGCCTGAAGTCGTTCTCGCAGAGCCAGAAGAAGATCCTCGACGGGCAGAAATTGCTCCTAAGGTGGATGAACTTCTAACCCAAAGAACTGATGCAAGAGCCAACAAAGACTGGCCACGTGCTGATGCTATCCGAGACGAATTAGCAGAACTCGGTGTTGTTGTAAAAGATACACCAGACGGTCCTACATGGGACTTCGCTTGATTATTCTTCTTCGAGTTTGCCACCTGGAGGTGGAGATAAAGGCGGCATATCTGGAACGAATTGGAACGATTCACTTTCCCATTCTTTCTCGATGAGGACAGTTTGGTCTTCGCTGAATACTTTATCTTCTTCAGTTTCTCGAGTCATCAATCCTATAACTACAAGAATAATAATCACGATAACCAGTAAGAGCATTCCAGGACCTATCAAAGAATCTTCTTCAGCCTTTGTGTCTTCCATATCGTCTCCAAGAATACAATTTGGAGGACAATCATCTCGACCTGCATCGTCGGTATCTCCATTATCAACAGGATCTACTGGGTCAACAGGATCTACTGGGTCAACAGGATCTACTGGGTCAACAGGATCGATTGTGGAACCACCGTTATTTCCGTCTTGTGGGCTGAATACGACATTAACGCCAGTACGTTGTCCGTTATCCATTGGAACGTCGTAATAATCCTGTAGGATGGTCAGATCAACGTGCGTGTTTGCATGGTTTGAACCCTCAATGATTCCGAAGTGGCGTGAATCTCCAGTTGTGAATATATTGTTCAATACATTTCCTTGCATAGCACCGTAACTACCGGTATCTGCTGACCATGT
>JABGWN010000054.1 GCA_018645535.1 Methanobacteriota archaeon | reverse complement strand
GTTTTCGATATTCAATGGAATAATACTGCTGGGGAAAAGACAGACTTGTTTACCCTCAGTCCAGGTGCTTCAGAAATATTTGTCGTTCGCCTTAATGCAATTTCAACGCAAGCTACATCAGCAGAGTTGAAAGTTCGAGCATTGGTTCAAGTCGATGGAAGCAGTGTTGATGCAGAATCTTCTGTTATCGATGTAGATTTGGCAGGAAAAGCTCAACCTCCTGAAGGCATTACGATATTAGGAATTGAAATTGGAGGCGATGCAACGTTCAAGATTATGGCAGCAGGTTATGTCTTGTTCGCTCTTGCTCTACTGGTCATAAAATACCGAACACCTTCCTCGAAACCGATTTCAGAAGAAGATGAAGATGAAGAAGAAGAGGAAGCAGAAGAAGAGAAGGAATATGCTCTGGGTCCGAATGAATGTCGAATGGACAGCAATCGCCGAATTACTTGTCCCTCGTGTGAAGCAAGGCTTGCGGTTCCTGGTGGCAACGATCCACCGTTCAGATTCAGTTGTCCAACATGTGAATCAAACATTCGAGTCGTTGAATACGGCTCGGCTCCGAAATTCTGATTCACTTACGTCGTTGGGCCAACAATAGGAATGCAGTGTGGCCAAAAGGCCCATTGACTGGGCGTACACCGCCTCTACTCGCTTTACCCCATTGCCGTTCGATGATTTCTCCAGCCCATTCAACATGTAATCCTGCTTCTTCACATGCAATCCAGGCTTTCTCGAGTTGGCTGGTTACTGGGCAGTAACACGAGATACGCGCCCCAACTTTAAGCAAAGGTGCAACAGCTTCAATCGCTGGTGGATGATCCGGTAAATCAAGAAGAATCGCATCAACATGTTCTGCATGTTTTTTGATTTCTTCTACTACATCTTCGATACGTCCATCGATATGGCTATGATTTGGAAACTCCACCATACATTGCGAAAGGGTCTGAAGATTTTCTAATCCAACACTGGCATGTTCTTCACGTGGTTCAACCGTGATGAGGTGGCCACTTGGTCCGATAACCCTTGCCAAATGCATGGAAAGTCCTCCAGAACCTAATCCTGCTTCCAGTACGATGTCGTCAGATCCAATTCCATGTCGTGCAATGAGGACGCCCGCATCTTTCGAACCAATCGTTTGTGCCCTTCGTTTCATTCCTGAGATAAGTTCGGGCAATCGTGTGGGGAGTCGGAGGAGAATTTTTGAACCGACGTGGGTTTCTTCCCCATCTTTCAATTGAGAGAATTCTTTAGATGGATTGACCACACCAAGGCCTTTGATTTTGACGGTGTTGTCTATCATGCTAACGATGTGAATCTTACCATTTTCTTCCATCAATGCAACAGATTCGGGGTCAGCCATGTCTAATCCGAGCGGGTGGAGAACATCAGTTTTTTCGATAAGGACCATGTTTAGGTCAGCCTAATGTAATCTATTTGTATCCTTTTATTTCAATAAATCCACAAACAATATACTGACAGGAAACTAATAGCATTATATATGGTCTATACTTGGGTTGAACATGAAACTTTCAATGCAAGCGATAGCTTTGACAATCGTGGTACTTTTTTTGGGTAGCGCTCTAACAGGTTTTGTCTCAAATCCTGCAGACACTCAACCAACAATTCTCGAAGATCAAAACACAGTAAAAGAAGCATCATCCGCGACGAGTCCTGGACACGTTGTCTTTGGTCAATACATCTCATCCGATAACTGTGGACACTGTTCCAAGACAGGTGGTGGATCTGATGCGCATCACGCAGTAAAGCTACTCCATCCAGATGAATATGTATATCTCACATACATGTCCGCTTCTTACGGTGATACCGACACAAGCCGTGCAGGAAATGTTGCTCCTTACAACTGGGCTTGGTCAACTGGTGGCGCTCCTGATGCTTACTTCGGTGACCGAACTGACAAGAATCAAGGAGGAGCTTCAGCAAATTACGACACATATGACACCTTGTTCTCCTCAGGCGGCGGAATGCACCCGGATGTCAATGATTACGGCATGACCGCTGCAATCAGTCAATCTGGAAGCACCTATGATATCGACATCACTTACAAATACACAGGCTCTGGAAGCGCAGCCAACAATATGAAACTCTATGCAGCCCTTGTTGATGAAGAATGTACAGGTTATTCTTACACAAGTGGAATTCCACATGGCTACAACTGTTGGATGGCTTGGCTAACATCAGGTGATACCTACAAAACAAAGAATTCTGGAACTGGTAGTTCATTCGCCAGTGTTGCACCAACCGCAACATCTCAAACAACATCTTGGTCAAGTGTTCCATCATCTGCTGTTCCTGGCGGATTGAGTAAAGCTATTGTCATCGGTGTTTTGATGACTGGTAACCAAGTTTCTGCTGGAGGTACAAGCCCTCACGTTTACCACGCTATCGACTCAACCATGGGTCCAAAGATGGACTTGTCGATACCTAGCTTCACCGTTACTTCACCAACTTCTGAATCCTATGTCCGTGGCGATATCATTACTCTCGATGCAACAATTGCTAACTCCGGAGACCTTGATTACACCAGCGGTGGATCAGTCAAGTTCTATTACGTACTCAATGGACAAAAGAACTACATTGGTCAAAACACACCAATCAACACGGTTACAACAACCGGGTCTTCGAGTACAATGACTGCACAGCAATCCTTCGATACTTCATCCCTTCCTTCAAATTCTTGGAAGACTGTCTTCGGTGTTGAACTCGATACAACTGGCGAAAGTGTAACCTCGAACAATGCCCGAACCACTGACTTGGAGCACGATCGCCCACCAACCTCGAAATCACCACAGGTACTGGGAACGACTGACATAAGCCGTGGAAATTACTTT
>JABGWN010000005.1 GCA_018645535.1 Methanobacteriota archaeon | reverse complement strand
TAAATTTCTCCATTTGGATAAAGACCAATTGGATTTCCAACAAGCGTTGCTGTTGTGACATATCCCGGGGATGTAATAACGGAGAGACTCGAAAGGGAAAGACCGCCTCCACTGGTTGAGTGGACGACGATTGGTACTGTTGCACTGCCTGATGTTGATGTTGAGAGTGCAACACCTTGCGCTAGTTCAGAAGCAAAGTGGTTGCCTGTCGATAGATAATGTGTCAGATCGTATACTACATCGAGTCCGATGAGATCGATTGTTCCACCACCAGTTGCATTGAGACTTTCAATATTGAATCTGAATTTCTTCCATCCATTTCCATTCGCATCGATGTGTGCAGTTGGTGTAAGACTGCTTTGCATCAATGTATTGAGTGCATTTGAGAGGTTCATCTCAACCGGATACATTTCTGTGGAACCATCTGTTTGGTTTCCAATGCTTCCTAATGCGACTTCTTCAAGACCTGACAACAGGGACCAGTCAAATCCTTCGTTGACATCGGTAGTGGAGATAATTTGATTGTTCTCAAATGAAACTTCAGCGGCACGGATGGTCGCACCTACTGGAAGCATGAATTCTCCTCCATCGACGGAACCACTCAATCCAAGAGCGAGTGTTCGAGTTTCAGAACCGTAATGGACGTCATTTGCATCCTTGGAACTAATGAACAATGTTTGACGGCCGAACATGTCGAAAGCAGGCTCATCGAAAGCGTACTCCATATCACCATCTCCAGCAACGTCGATGCGGACGTTTTCTGCATAGTGAGCAAATTCAAGATCAAACCACATTCCTGCGACATCACATGGGTTTTGGTAACTTAGGACAGCTGAGAAACCGAACGCAGATGAAGGCATTCCAGCAGTCTCTCCCAATGTGTACTTGACGTTGTTTTGCATAATCACGTCATAGCCATTCATCGAAACTGAAAGCTCAGGATCTTCAGCACAATCGTCCTGTATGTAGGGAGTGATCGAAGCAATAGGATGTGCGAAGTGAGAACGGATCTTATCGGCAGTAAAAGCTGTATCAATCAGTTGGGGATTGTACATCATCAAGTCACCAAGTCCTTGTGAGGACCAAATTCCATTCTGTGGTGGATTCGGCGAGATGATTGTCTGGTTGAATCCAGTCCCAACCCGAGTACCTATCGAGAAACCGTGCAAAATTGGTGTGGAAAGTTGATCAGGACCAGAATCGAAATTAAACTTCAAATCGACTGTAGGATATGTCGATGAATTGATGTCCCATAGTTCCAGAACTGTACCAACCAAGCCAGACATTGGATTGTTATTCCCATCTACGACAATTTGTCCTGTAAGTGGATCTATAACATCCACAGAAAGAACTGCAGTTGAAGTTGTTTCCGCCTCAATTGTCAGCAAACCATATCCGTTTGGATGATTATCGCCTCCGCCTACATTTGGCAATAGGCTGCGAACACCCATCCATCCAGATTGTGGGAGGACACTTCCAAATCGGAAGTTATCGATGTACCATCCTGGCATTGTGTTGTTGTCCAACGAGTAGCCGCTTGAGAGAGGGATTGCATTGTGTTCCAATACAAATCGAATTTGAACATATGAACCGAGGTAATCGGATAGGTCGAGTTTCATGTTGCCCCAACCATCTGTGTTAAATCCAGATGTAGAAGTTCCACCAAGAGCGTAATCATCGAATTGAACTCCGTTACATGCTCCATTGATTTTCTGGTTAGCTTGTCCACTTCCAACTTGGAAATATCCAGATCCAAAAGAGACTCCGCTTGAATTTTGAATATCAAAATCAATATGATCGAATTGATTTGCAACCGGATCGAAGACCGGAGTGTTCGCCGATCGTATCTCAACATAAGCACAATCGGCATACCTGTAATTCGGGTTGGTACCCGAAGTGGAATGGGTCGCAAGTTGATGCCATGAATCGAAGTAAGCCGAAGGGTCCTTGATTGCTGCAGAAGTCATATCCAGTGTTGGCGAAAGAAGAGTTTGCCTGTATGCGGAACCACCGTTATCATCCGTATAATCGACGTCGAATAATCCTGTACCCCAGCAGTCACTTCCAGAAGCGCAATTGGAAGGAATGACAGTTCCCCCAAATAATGAACCATGAGACCATGGAGCACCTGAACTTGGTGGTGGTGTTGTCGTGTCCATGAATCCAGCTTGGTCGCTTTCAAAGTCTGTCAAAAGACCTTCTGCTTTGAGTGAAACAGGTGTTGACGTAGCTCCGTCTTCAAATTGGAAATCAGTGGCTTGGGAAAAAGACGTCTTTTGGCCGTTATAATTTGGATTCCATACACGTGGCATTGTTTCGATATCGATACGAGTATGTGCGCCGTGGATTGCAGGCGATGTTGAGACTGCAACGCTTGCTGATGTGATTGATTCACCGACGGGTAGATCAACCGACCCATCTACTTCGTTCATGTACGTTGAAGCATCATCAAGTACAATCTCTACTTCACTTGTGCCTGAACTGAAATCAGATACGCTTGCAGCAGTTGCCAGCGGAGTCAGTATCATCAAAGTCACAAGGAAAAATGCAATTTTTGTTCGTCCATCAGTAGAAGCCATGGTTTCACCTATGTGTTCCGTACCGACTCTGCTCTAAAACTTCGTCGCTTAACTGACTACATCGCTTTGAAATATGATATTCGCCAGATAAATAGTAAATTATCCACTTTCTGACTCCATGTATTCATATTGGAGAGGAGACTGGGCATATCATGAAGCCATTCTCAACCGAGCCAGTGATGTTGATTGAAGAAGTATTTCCCCAGGACACAAACTCATACAATACGCTCTTTGGTGGACGCTTACTTTCTGTCATGGACAAGGCTGCTGGTATTGCATGTTCCAAATTTGCTCACAGAGAATTTGTTACAATTTCAATCGACACATTGACCTTCAAAGCCCCTGCAAGGCAAGGCGACTTGATCGAGGTTACAGGACGTGTTGTTTTCACGAGTACGCACACAGCGGGTGTCAAAGTCACAGCATGTGCTATGACAAAATCTGATTGGGAAACTCGAGTTATTTGTGAAGGCTATTTCTTCATGGTTGCTATCGATTCGATGATGAGACCTATTCCAATTCCACAACTTGTTCCTGAATCAGAAGAGGACCATAATGAGTGGAAGAAAGCCGAAGAAATTCGGGAAAACATGCTCTCAAAGCGTAATTCTGAATGAGAGCATTGATGAAAGAATGGCTTGTGGATTGACACATGCCAGTTCTTAACATCGCCATGGTTGGAAGTGATGACCTTGCACGAAGTATTGCAAAACCAACCGACCAAAGAGACGTCCACACCTATGTGAACAAAGATATGGTCAACGGGGAAGCGCAAATTCTCTCTTTGATTCGTCCTGCAAAGTATCCAGAGCGTTTGCGGCCCTTGCTCAATGCTCTATCTGCTGCGCGTGCTGGTCTAGTTGAGATCACTGCAATTGATGCAACTCTTGGCGAAGCACTCGTCGCTTTTGCAAGTGCGAATATCAAACAAGGAATTGCTGTTATCCGCCCACCTCAAGGCGAATGGGTTGACGAAGACATGGTCAAAACCCTCTTCAAGCAAGCAGGATTAACTGATTGGACCTTCGAAAAGGATGATGGAATAGGATTGAGAACGGCTCTATATGCGATTATGGATTCGATGGCAGAGGAACTGCAAATGGTTGAACAACAACCTCTCGTTGTTCCAATCGATCAACATTTCAATGTGAAAGGAATTGGTCTTGTTGCAATTGGATACGTCCAATCTGGAAGCGTTTCGGTTCATGATGAGATTACAATGCTTCCATCTGGAGGAACTGGTTCTGTCAAATCACTCCAAGTAATGGATGATGATGTTCCTACGGCAGGAGCTGGAGACAGAGTAGGTATCGCACTTCGTAACGCTAAGGAAGAATCGCTGAGCGGAACCTGCCTAATTGTACTACCAGAACTTGAAGATAAGAGAAAGGATATACACAGGCCTCTTGCTCTGGAATCACACTCATTGTCCCAAATGAGCCTCAACATATCCCCCTTCCAAAAGCGAAAGTTGACAGTAGGAGATGTTCTTCACGCTTCGATTGATCTGCAGTTTGTTGTGGGACGAGTCGAAACCATAGACGGAGGCGTTGGAACCGTTCGCTGGGAAACACCTCTCTTACAACGAATCGAAAATCCTCCATCTGTATTGATTGCTCAACTCGATTCTAAACCAAGAATTATGGGCGATGCAAATCTAATCAAACAAGAATAATTCGGCAAGAAAATTCTCCTCATCGAACGACCATCTTAATCTCGTACTTTGGGGATGCATTGATAATGGGCTTGTTCTACTGCGGGATGGGATGCAGACCAACGGGCGCAACGAACGCCTTGCGGAGAATGGGGAGAGGGTATCACTCCACGGTCTACGCTTGGTGGGAGAAGGAGGGAGGGCGAGAGCAAGCCTTACCAATTCTCGAGTAGCCTTTGAGTTCAAAAACGGAAATTGCCTCGAGTTTCGATATGATTCTGTCGCTCGAATGCAGCATCACAACACCACGCTTGTCCCTGCATGGATTGCATTCATTGGTGTTTGTGCATTGTACGCCTCTTGGCGTATCATCACTCCCGCTGACCTTCGAGTGTTCGCATTCCTAGCCGGTGTGGTTCTGATTTCGAGTTGGGGTCTTACAAAGCGTCCTACTCTTACACTAGATATGCTACTGGGCGATTGCCATGTCATTTATGGAAACGATTCGAAGTTACTCGAACTCTCAATGTTGATTGGAAGAATGAATGATGGAATGACGCTTGAACAGGCCAAAATCGGTACAGAAATGATGAATCAAGATACTGATTATCCACGTGAAGCAGCTCAAGAAGCGTATAATGAGTTACCATCCCCCCCAGTAGATTTGGTCCCATCTGCAAGTATTTCCTCGTTTTTAGGAACTGATAAACCTTCCAGTGATGGATTTGAAATCGATGAAGGAACTATTCCTCGGTGGGCTAAAGATCAAATGAATCAGCTTCCGTTAAGCGAGCATGGTATCATTGCACGTGGGCGAGAACACATCTCCACGAGAAGGGGGTATGAAGGGCATGATATCCACCAACATCGTCGCCCATTAGGCCATCATGATGCCGTATTTACTGGAGATGCTCCGCTACCACCCGAAGTGCGAACATATCAAGGAAGTTCTTCTCATCGAATGCACCAAGCGAATGATTTGCCAATCACTCGTCAACCGTTAAGCTCAACTCCTCTTCCTCACAATAACCTGGAAAGTTTTGTCGGCCCAGAGGGAGCACACATTCCGCATAACTCTGGGATGTTTACCTCACCAGATCAAAATCTAGATCACTTCCACCTTGAGGAAACTGAAGAGCGCCCATCACTTGTCGAGCAAGCGACAACACCTCATGAACAAACAAAGGCTCGACCACAGCCTGCCTTGAATTCAGGAGTTCTTCGTCGTAATAGTGGTAATAATCCTCTACAACGCATCCATGTACGTTCAAACAGGGCTGAGAACAAAATAGTAAAGGCCAAAAGGGCGAAAACATCAATCGTATCTCGAGGAATTTCATCCATACGAAAAGTCCGAGAAAAAATTACCAACCTGAGTAACGAGGGTGTCGATGAAGAACTCATTGAAATAATGCATGGACATGTTTCTGAAAGAGATGACACACAGGAAGTCCCTGACTCGTTTAGTTCGCTAACTGAATCACAGGAAATTGCCCCAATCCAGCAATCTGGACGTCATGGATTACGACGATTCGACTGAAATTCCTGAGATATCACAAAACGAATTGTATCGTTTCTCATACGCTTCTTGGGAAATCTTTTCAAGAATTGTGGTACCAAAATCTTCGAGAGTAAAACTTGCAGTTACTGTAGCATGAGTCAAGGCATTTCGAAGTTCTTCAACTGTCATCTCTCCCCTACCTGAGGCCAAGCAAGCGGCAAGGGCGCCTGCAAATGTATCCCCACAGCCAGTTGGATCCATGACTTCTGAACATGGATAAGATGGCATTGCAATGGTTTCATTTCCGTGAAGAGCAATTACGCCATGCTCCCCTCTCTTAACGATAAGAGTTGGAATTGAAGCCATCTTTTGAACTGCTTTTGCTGCTGCTATAACGTTCTCTTGTCCTGCAAGCATCGAAGCCTCTCCGTCGTTAATGACGACGATATCTACTCGCTTCATCGCTTCAAGTAAGGTATCATGAGCGATGTCAATCCACAGATTCATCGAATCAAGAATAGAAAATCGGACCGGTTTGGATTGATCAAGTACTGAGAGTTGAATTGCAGGGTGTAAATTCGCACAAAACGTAACTGTTGGTTCACGGCCGTTATCTGGAACCTTTGGTTCAAAGTGTTCAAACACGTTCAAATGGGTTTCGTGCGTTATTGCTTGAGCCATTGACCCTTCATATGACCCAACCCAGCGAAAAGTTTCTCCTTCGACAGTTTCGATTCCCTGCGTATCGAGTTGAGCGTTTTCAAAAATAGCCCGATCTTGTTTGCGGAAATCAGATCCAACGACTCCAACGAGTCCTACGGATTCAAGACCCAGTCGATTACGATGAAAGGCACAGGATAAACCCGCATATGTTGCAGATCCTCCGAGTGCATTTTCCACGGCACCAAGAGGTGATACTATGCTATCATAGGCCAAACTTCCAACAATAAGAACATCCATACAATCCACCTCAACCTAAGAGTTCTTGATGCATCTCAATGTATTGGATTGTGATATCGCCGTTGATAAAATCAGTTTCATCCATTATTCTTCGGTGAAGTGGGATAAGATGCTCAACACCTGTGATTACAGTTTCATCGAGAGCTGTTCTCATTCGACGTATTGCATCCTCACGATCTCTTCCCCAAACAAGT
>JABGWN010000053.1 GCA_018645535.1 Methanobacteriota archaeon | reverse complement strand
TTAGAACAAATGTGTTCGGAATTACTTCTTGCGGGATATCCTGGATGTGAAGGATGTGGCTATAGAGAAAACGAAGATGAATGGGATGAAGAAATGAGCAGAAAAAATCTCCACGAATTCTTGGAGTAGTTCCATAGATACCATAAGGTATCTGTTCAAAATGAAGTTTGGCGAGCCTTCAAGTATGGTCGACAAACCGGATGATACAATGAGCATCGTTGTCCTCGCCGAGAAGCCTAGTGTTGCAGAAGACATTGCCAAAGTGCTTGGCATCTCCAAAAAAGAGGCCACTCACTGGCAAGGCGATGGGATTGTCGTAACTTGGGCAGTAGGACATATGCTTGAACTCAAGTACATGGAAGACTATGATCCTGATTTTAAGAATTGGCGTAAAACTGCCGACAGACTTCCGTACATACCAGAAGAATTTGAATTCAAACCAAAATCTGGATCCACAAAAAAGCAACTCACTGCCATCAAGAAATTAATGAAAGACAAGTCGGTTTCAGAAATTGTCAATGCATGTGACGCTGCAAGAGAAGGTGAACTCATTTTCCAAACTATTTACCAGCATGCAAAAGTCAAGACTAATGTAAGTCGTATGTGGTTGCAGTCAATGACCAGCACAGCAATACAAAAGGCATGGGATGAACGCAAGTCAGCAA
Source organism: Methanobacteriota archaeon (assembly GCA_018645535.1). GTDB lineage: Archaea > Thermoplasmatota > Poseidoniia > Poseidoniales > Poseidoniaceae > MGIIa-L2. Next base: position 1,660 of record JABGWN010000053.1, on the reverse strand, counting down.
AGGAATTCAAACCACTCTCAGATGCTGCATACAGCCGAAGTCAGGCAGATTGGCTTATTGGCATGAACGGTTCTCGAGTGGCTGAGATATTCTTGCCCAAAAAACGCAGTGAGCGCCAAGCAATTTCAATTGGGCGTGTTCAAACTGCTACTTTAGGAATTATTGTCGATCATGAACTGGAAATTCTCCAACACATACCTACGCCATATTGGGAATTGAATGCTACATTCTCTAACAAGACGAGCAACTGGACAGGACGTTGGGAAGGTGGAGTTTCCAATGATGATGTCAAGGCTCATTGGGTTCTCACTCAAAAGGATAAAGATCGAATCCAAAATCTCCTTGATTCTGGTGTCGATGCAGAAGTTAGTGAAAAACAATCCATCGGAAAAGAGCGACCGCCTCTAAATTATGATCTAACCTCCCTTCAAAGACAAGCAAACTCGATGTTTTCCTGGCCTGCTAAGAGAACACTCAATGTCGCTCAAGCACTCTATGAACGTCACAAGCTGACCACCTATCCGAGAACAGACTCGAGATATTTACCATCAGACATGAATGATGCTATTGATGAAACGATTGCAAATATAGGAACACAATCAGATTATTCTGAGTTTTCTAATAAACTCAAGAATGGCGGCCTAGAAAATGTCAAGAGAAATTTTAATGATGCGAAAGTAAGTGATCACTTTGCAATCATACCTACAGGCAAGAGTCCATCGGGCTCTCTATCGAACGATGAAAAGCGATTATATGACATCATTGTCCGAAACTTCTTAGCATCATGGTACCCTCAATCAACCATCGAAAAGCAAAAGAGAACCGCTAATTTGGGCGGTGAGATATTTGTAAAAGAAGCTCAACAATACCAAACACTAGGTTGGAGAGAAGTCGTTTCTAAGAACCTGAGTTTTCCAGAAGGATGGGGTATAATACCTCAGAGCCCTGTATCTTCAAAAATAGAAGAACATACGTGGAAAGAAGAGAAATCCAAACCACCTTCACGCCTCAAGGAAGCTCGTTTGTTAACACTCATGGAGCGAGCAGGTAAGGAAATTGAGGACGAAGAACTCGCAGAAGCAATGTCCGACAAGGGATTAGGCACCCCTGCAACAAGAGCAGATACAATCGAAAAATTACTTTCCAGAGGATACATCTCACGACAACAATCCGGAGCAATTAACGCTGCACCTCACGGTATACGAATTATTGAGATTCTAAGACGAATCCCTGTTGAATGGATAACATCGGCTGAGTTGACCGGTGAAATGGAATCTGCACTCATTTCCGTACAGCAAGGCAAACTTGCTGCAAGTGAATATATGCAACGTATAATCGATCAAACAAATGACCTTGTTACGAGGATTCGTGATCACGAGAGAGGTGATCTCTTCACAGGTGATAATTCAATTGGACAATGTCCATTGTGTGACAGTACAATTACTGAAACAGCACTCTCATACACCTGTGAAAAGAACGAAGGTAAAGACAAGGGATGTACGTTTGTGTTTTGGAAAGATACCAGTGGAAGATGGTTCGATAGAACTACTGCATCTAGACTTTTACAAGATAAAAAAATTGAGGATCTGCATGGATTTTTCAATCGAAATGGAGAATCCTATACAACGACCATATCAATCGATGACTCTGGAAAAGTCAC
>JABGWN010000052.1 GCA_018645535.1 Methanobacteriota archaeon | reverse complement strand
TTCATCTCCACTGCGAGCAGTGTGTATCATGCGTCGTGCACGCCATACAAGTTCTCTGTCTTCCCATGTCTCTTGGGCTTGATTGCAACGTTGGATTTCAGTATGGAGTAAGTTTGTCATTTCTTCACACCAAACTCTGTCGTAAGCTAAGTCCCCGTGTTCTGCAAGTTCTTCAGATGATGGTTGTAAAGCCCCTTCTTCGCCAGGAAGCGGCGGATAAGAAAGGCGGCGATTGACTTGCAAACTGACCCGTTCTCGGAATTGATGTTGATCGCTGTAATGTAACCCAATAGGAACGAGATGTGGTCTTGGTTTTTCCATCTCATCCGCTTTTCGAATCGAATCAAGAAGAATACGTGCAGCACCCGTTCGCATTTTTACAGGATGGGCCTTGGTGTGTGAGATTCCTTCTGGGAAAATCGCAACACGTTGCCCGTTTGCAACACTTGAGGAAAGGGTGTCTATAAGCCCTGAATTGGCTTTCTTTCTCTCTTCTTTATCGCCAACGTTATCCTGTGGTCGAAAGACAGGTTTCGCATCGATCGCTCGAAGTATATGCCCTAAAATTGGCGTCTTGAACAATGGGCTTTTCGCAGCAAATGTTAGCCCGCCGGGTAAAGCGGCCATCATCAGCATCGGATCAATTAACCCGCCAGGATGCCATGCCGTGAATACGATACCACCTTCTTGTGGCAGTGTGTCAAGGTCAACCAAGGATATTTCCCTGAACCATGTATCCATAAGAGCTCGGTTAACCCTTCGTACTCGTGTATAGCCCTTGCTTGGCTTGAGAACATCCGGGTCTTTCTCCCATGCCATGCTCATCGTTTTCCTTTCTCGCATTTCATCCCATCGCCGATTTCATGTCAGATTAAGGAAAAGTGTCTGCTTTACATAGATTGGACGAGCCATTCATAACCCACGTGCTACTGGACAAAGCATGGACAAACCGTTGAGGATTGTTATTGCCAAACCCGGACTGGATGGTCATGACAGGGGTGCAAAGGTTGTCGCTCGAGCGCTTCGAGATGCAGGGCATGAAGTCATTTACACTGGTCTGCGACGAACTCCTGCTCAAATTATTGAAACAGTTCGTGATGAGGATGCTCGCTTACTTGGTCTCTCATCATTATCTGGAGCCCATGGACATCTATTCCCCCGAATCTGTGAAACACTTCGAGAAAACGATATGGGTGACGTAATTGTTTTTGGTGGCGGGATTATTCCTGAGGATGATCGGGCAGCATTGTTTCAAGCAGGTGTAAAGGCAATCTTTGGGCCTGGAACTTCTACTCAAGAAATGGTCGCTTTTATCGAAACCGCAGTTGAAAGAAGCGATTCGGGTGTTGGCGGAGATACAGATTGGCATTGGACAGGCTTTTCCTGAGGTGATGTTCTTGGAACAGTTGGTGTCGCTTGCTCGTAAAGGAGATAGAAGGGCCTTAGCCCGCTTATTATCATCCATCGAAAATGGTGAAACTATACTGGAATCCGAGATAGAAGAATCGGACGAATGGCGGATTTTAGCACTTACAGGACCCCCGGGTGTTGGCAAATCCTGTCTTCTTGATCGCTTACTTCACGTTTGGACGAATAATGGGATGAAGATAGGAGTTCTAGCAGTGGACCCATCATCACCACGATCTGGAGGCGCATTACTGGGTGACCGTGTTCGCATGACAGTGGTCGATCATCCTGAAAAGAAAGACTTGGTGTACGTTCGATCGGTTGCTACAAGGAAATCGAGTGGTTCAGTACCATCTGTCGTTCAAGAGATGGCGGCTTGTCTGTTGATGACTGGTTGGGATCGTGTCATTATTGAAACCGTAGGTGCAGGACAATCAGAAGTTCGATGTGCAGCAGTCGCTGATAGAATCGTATTGATCGAAGGTCCTGCCAGAGGTGACGGTGTCCAAGCCGAAAAAGCAGGATTGCTCGAACTCGCTGATGCCATACTTGTCAACAAATCAGATCTCCCAGGAGCTGAACGCCATGCGAATGAACTGAGAGAATCCCTTCAACTTGGCAACCCAAATCCTCCAGAAGTACAACTTGTTAGTGCATTAAGGGGAGATGGGATTGATGAGGCTGCGGCTCTTTTAATGGAATTGAAACAGACCTCTCGAGCAGAGAGAGCACGTTGGAGAGAGCGCATTCTATCTCATCATGAACGGAAAATCCTGAACCATTCCGAATTCAATGTTATCCTTACCAATCTGGAGGAAGGTTTGATTGGTTTCGATGAAGCATATGCAAAACTGAGGGAAGTAGATGAGTGACCAAGTTGAGATGACGAACCCTGTTGATCAATCGGTTGGTGGCATGTCAGGACACCTGCTTCGTAGAGGAATACACCTCGGAATGTCCTTTATTCCAGTTCTGTATTTTGAATATGGAGAACGTACTGCAGATGCTGTAAATCTTTCACTGGCTCGACTTGTTTCTGTTGTTATTCTCGTTGCCATCGTAGGAGAGGCTCTTCGACTCAAATTCGGCGTCACTATAATCGGTCAACGTGCCTATGAGGCAAAGCAAGTATCTGCCTTAGCATGGGGCGCTATTGCCATCGGTATGGTCTTGCTTTTGACACCCGAAAAGGCGTATGCATATCCACTCATTTTGAGTCTCTCACTCGGAGATCCACTCCTCGGTGAGATGCGAAGAAAGGACTTCTCAGTTTCTGCAGTTATTTGGGCAGGAACACTTGGTATTGCCACAATTTGGGCTTGCTGTGCAATATGGGTTGGGACTCCATGGCTTCTTGTAGCATTGATGGGACCAATGTGTGTTGCTGCAGAATGGCCTCGTTTACGATATATCGATGACAACGCTACTATGTTGCTCATTCCATTGGCCTTGGTCTTAGTTCTCGAACCATTTTTGGGAGTTATGTGAGGTTGAACAGCCGCCATATTGAAGAATCTGGTCGTTTACGGATGGTTGTTGATACCCATGTATGACGATAATTCATCCTCCGACCCGCCGCAATCGGTTTACTATGCCTTCTTTGGAATCGCTGTTATTCTCTTAGCGGTTGTTGCATTCAAGTACCCATTGTGGTGAAATTATACATTGCAAAAGCGATGGTATAAACGTCATGGACGTTTCCTGTGAGATATGTGTGGGATTTCTGGCATGTTTGGTTCGCCAGAACCTTCTGTTGTCAAAAGTATGACACGACTTCAACATCATCGAGGGCCAGATGGCACTGGGTTCTGGGATGATGAACACATCTCTCTCGGGCATTCACGACTCGCAATTGTCGATTTGGAGGGAAGTCCTCAACCCATCTCTTCTAATCATGGTTGCATTCTCATTGTCAATGGTGAAATCTACAACTATCAGAACCTTAGACAGAGTAATGAGACCTATCCTTGGAAGACCATGGGTGATAGTGAAACAATTCTTGCACTGCATAAAAGTGCAACACACGGAATAAAACATCCAGACGCTGAGGACCATTGCAAGTGGTTGAAACGACTTGATGGAATGTTCGCATTGAGTCTTTGGGATCCTGTGAATAAACAATTGATTCTTGCTCGTGATGAAATGGGCATTAAACCTCTCTTGAGAACAACCATTGACCGTTCGCTACTCTTTGCAAGTGAAGCCAAAGCTTTCCATGCACATTCGCAATACAGTCCTAAAATGGACATGGAGGCTCTCCTTGCCCGACTTGTTTGGGAATACCCTCTTGATGCAACATCATTGTTTCAGGGTGTACATCAAGTTCGACCAGGAACTGTTGAAGTTTGGACTGTGAATGATGGTATTGCAACATTAGAAAGTCATGCTCGATTCTCCAGCCCCATGTTTAATCCCACGGAATCATGGGATGTGAACCAAGGTTCAAGCCTTCTTCTCGATGGATTTATTGAGAGTGTTGGTCAACGATTGATGTCTGACGTACCAGTGGGTATTGTTCTCTCAGGTGGACTTGATTCCTCCTTGGTCGCTGCCGTTGCGAGTGATGCTGCTAAGAGGTATGGTCGTCCAACTCCCGCTTGCTGGACTGTGGCAGAAAGCGAAGATAATCCTGATTGGATGGCAGCTGAACTCGTAGCATCTGCATTGGATTTAGAACATCATCAATCCATCATGGATTCTGATTCATTCTCGCGTCATTTGCCTTCTCTCTCTTGGCATGGTGAGGACTTAGACGTCTCAGTATTATTCTTCCAACCATTGTTTCAGGAAATGTCGAAGGTTGTTCGAGTTGGGTTATGCGGTCAAGGAGCAGACGAGATACATGCTGGATACCCCCGATATGTCGATTTGAAAAATCATCAACAACAACTTGAAGCACGCATGTCTGATCTAGATCACCCCTTTGCTGCAACTCTTCAAACCGAATCGATGTCAGAGGATTCACGTTGGTGGACCCAAGACCATCGCCCTTCAACGCACTTGAGTACGCTGCAAAAGACATTACAATTCGAGATGGATCATGGTCAACTCAGTAATTTTCAACTTCGTCTTGTAGATCGCCACTCTATGGCTCATTCACTTGAAGTTCGAGTTCCTTTCCTTTCCCGTGCACATCGGCAAGAGGCAATGCAACTTCCAATGGACCAACGACTTCCATCGACGGGTCTGGAAAAGAAGGCTTTACGTTCAGCTGCAGCGTTGACAAACCTCCCTGAATCTGTTGTTTATCGAAAGAAGTTGCCTGCTGGAACTGCTACATCGCCCACACTGCTTACTTCTTGTCTTGACGAATATGCATCTCAAATACAAGAGATTGCGTCAAAATGGACTATGTGTGAAAAGGTTCTACACAAACAACCAGAAATTGCCTTAGGGCTTGGATTGTTTGAATCCATCCACTTGCAAGGACATGGGCTTAACTTGCAGAACCGAACTCTTGATGATTTATTGAATGAGGTGATCTAATGACATTCCTACACGAACTAAGCAATCGACTAGAAGAAAAGCGTGATGAATTGACGAAATGGATGAATGAAAAGCGTTCGTCAATAGAGGTCCCAATTTACGGAAGTGTAGATGTCAGAGATGCTGGATGGAAAATAGCTGTTGTCGATGCGAATCAATTCCCTGCTGGTTTCAACAATACCTCGGACTCGGATTTACCTCATCTCACAAATCGTATTTCAGAACACATTAAACGAAATAATCCCAATTGCAAATGGGTTCATATCTATCCCGAATCTCATACGAGAAATCAAGGATATGTTGAGAATCTTCGAACGTTGTGTAAATTGGTTGAATCGGCAGGATACCGATGTACAGTCGGTAATCCCGAACTTGATGGGTTCGAAACACTCAATGGACTTCTTGGTCCCCTTCCATTGAATCAAGTCGAGATTATCAACGATGTTCTTCTGGTAAACGGAGAACAACCAGACTTTATTCTGCTCAACAACGATCTAACTGACGAAGGTTTGCAGGGCCTTTCATCCCCCCATATCTTGCCAAATCCACAAATGGGTTGGCACAAGAGAAAGAAATCCATGCATTTTGAACACCTCCGTCCCCTTGTTGAAGAAGTAAGCGAAATAATTGGAATAGAACCATGGCACTTACTTTGTGATTCATTCGTCTCTGAGAATAAATGTTTGGAAAAAGAAGCCTGTCGAGTAAAATTAGCAAAAGAGGTTGATGATTTTATCGCCCTTCTTTCAAAGCGGTATCAATCACTTGGTCTTGACAGAGAGCCCGTTGTGTATGTCAAAAATAATCGTGGAACTTATGGCTTAGGCATTATGACTGTGACTTCAGGTGAGCAACTTCTCAATCTATCGAACCGCAAGATGAAGAAACTAATGTATGGGAAAGGAACCACGGATGTTGAAGATTTCTTGATACAAGAAGGCGTTCCGACTCTTATGAAAACAGAAGAAGGATTTCCAGTAGAGCCAGTGGTCTATCTCGTCGATGGTGATGCTTCCTCCTGGTTTTACAGAGTTAATGCAAAACGAGATGACATTGGTAATCTTAATTCTCCGAGCGCACAATTTGTCACTTCTGATCAAGAGCCTGGATATATGACTCATGCACATAATTGGCACGCCTTGGTTGCTGAAATCTCAATGCTCGCTATGGGACTTGAATTAGAAGCGATGAAAACGTCATGATTCTCATAAAGGAGATGCCTGTAGCAAAACCATGCGTCGTGAACTGCTTTACATCACGACCATCGCTGTAGGTCTCTTTGTTTCAGCTAAGTATGCTCAATGGCCTGTTGATATCTGGTGCCTTGGAACTTTTCTGTATCTTTTCATCATAACAGATCGTAAAGAACGAATCGAAATGATTGCGGTGTTGGCATTTGCAACGCCAATGGAATTGTTCTTCAGTGAGGTATGGTTAATTTATGAATATCAAAGAGGATTAATGCCCCTCTTTGTTCCAGTCGGTCATTATTTCTTGTTTGATTTAGGACGTAGAGTGGCCAAGAGGATTCCCTCCTCATCTCCAGTTTATCTCATTCTCGCTCTTCTACCGCTTGTTCTGTATGGGGCCCTAAAAGGAACTGATACCTCAGCGGTCTTGTTATTGATTCTCACCTTTGGTTTCATTCGATGGGGTCCAGAGCCCCGACTTTATGCTACAATGGTTTGGCTTGCTCTTGCAATGGAATTGTGGGGGACTTACCTGTGCAATTGGACTTGGGCTTCTACTGTACCATATACCGGATTAACTGCTTGGAATCCACCATTATTGGTTGGAGCATTCTACTGCTTTGGAGATCTTCTTGTAAATCTGAGCGTTGCCAAGTTTGAAGGCCAACCCATTGGTCAGGTAGAACATGACGTCCTCGGATGACCTTAAGCGTCGTCGCGAAGAAGAGGCGAAGCGTATACGCTCCAGCCTCAATCGTCAGCGAGGTGTACAGCATTCATCCCTCAAGGGAGGTGAGACTGCTGTCGCTTTTGTCCAAGAATCATTATGTATCGGCTGTGATCAATGCACAATCGTATGTGATGATGATGCCATTGAGATGTACAAGATGGCCATGCGAAGCCCCTTACTCAATGTTGAAAGCAATCAGAAAGCGAAAATTATCAGAGATGCTTGCACTGGATGCAGGCTATGTGTTCTCGCTTGTCCAACAGATGCAATCACCATGATAGACCGATGAGGAATGAACGATGTCAAAGAAAGGAAAAGAACCATCAGCACAACGTTTCGGTGGAGAGTTTGGACCATATCGGAAAGATGGTACAACTGGTGTATCGCTCGGCACGTTCAAGACGCTTGTTTGGACTTCAAACATCGGCGGTCTTGTTCTCTGTGTTATCGCTCTTGAACTGTTATTTGTTCAACAAGAGTTCATGTGGGGATTGATCAGTCTCATCGCTGGAGTCATCATTGCGCTCTTCCCATCAAACTATGAGATCGTGGGGATGGATGAGGAAGGAACTCCTCCAACCGAAGATTAAACGCTTCAAGCTTCAACTTCACCGAGTGTAGGTTGAGTCAATTCGCTCTTCTTTGCGTTAACTTCTCGTGCGAGGAAGGATACAACATCGAGAATCTCAATGTCTTCGTATCGCTCATCACCTTCAAACTTCAAGCACTCAAAGTGTGAAACACACTTCGGGCATGAGGTGAGCATGGTGTCAGCACCAGTGGACTTGATTTCTTCCATACGAGCCACACGTAGAGCACGTGCATTTTCGTTGCATGACATCATACTGGAGACGCCACAGCACATAGCGTCCTCTCCACTGTGTTCCATCTCGACGAGATCTACACCTTCTACAGCGTTGATCAGTTCACGAGGCTCATCATAGATTCCCATTTGACGACCAAGTCGACATGGGTCGTGATAGGTAACTGTTGTAGCATCAGTTGAGAGTTCCATGTCGAATCCGCTTTCGATGAGATACTCTGTTGTGTGCATGACCTTGACTCCTTCAAGTTCGTAATCTCGAGCAAAGGTTCGGAAACATTCAGCACATGATGAGACGAGTGTATCAATGCCTGATGCTTCAATCTTCTTTTGATTGTAGGCTTTGAGTTTATCAAATACTTCAGTGAGTCCTTGCCACTTTTGATCGTGTCCACAGCACTTCAAGAAATCACGGCCGAGGTACGATACATCATGCCCCATTTCTTCGAAGAGAGTGAAGGCAGCAGTTGTCGAATCTCCAAGATTCATATCTCCTTCATTGACGTGGGAGAAGACCATCTCTTGGTCGAGATAGTCAACGCATCCTGGATAATAGCCAACATTGGATGTGATTGGGTACTCTTCTACTGGGATGAAGTCCTCGTTTGATGCTTCTTCAGCTTCTGCAGCCAAGACTGCTTGCAACACTGTGTGAGGTATTTCAGCCGCCGGACCGCCTACGATGAGGCTTCTACGAATATCAACATAGGAGTCATAGTTGACGAGTTGTGGGCATGCATTAGTACAGGCAGTACACGTCAGACAGGAGTACATTGGTACACCATCGTCTTCATTGTTCCACGAATTGTAAATGATGTTGAGTTTGTCTCCACCATTGAACAATCGAACTGGACAAGCGTCGTCACACAAATCGCAACCGTAACACTTGTTCATTTCGAATTCATATCCTCGTGCCATTGATCTCAAGACAACGACGACGATTGCACCAAATGTCAAACATGGAATGAACATAGCATACGTGAGTTTTGCATCGAGTGCCTTCGGGTTGACGTGGTATGATGGGTTGACAACATCGCTGTATGTTCCAGAGGATGCTGCTATTGTAGCGGTATCACTGAGATTGACAACAGTTCCAGCGAGTGGGCCAGCATTGCTGTTCCATAGAAGGAGTGGTTGATATGCACGAATTGAGAATGTTGTTTCGGTCATGATCGAATTGTTCTGTGCAAGAGCTCCTGATGCTTGAAGACTGTATTCGTAGTCGTAGACACCTGGTTCAAGAGTAATCTCATCCCCTACACATCCGGAGAAGGAGGTCATGACCTTCCCCTTCGCATCTGTGACGCTGAGCGAACTGGTGAGCATTGTTGCAGTATTGACACCATCGATTTTGCGCTCACTCGATCGATATTCACAAACGACGTCCGTTGTAAGTGATTCAACAGATTCATGATGTCCGTCTGGGAAGTTGTTCGTATCTTCTGTTACAGTGAATGTTCCACTCATTGTGAATCCGTCTCCACCATAGAAGGATGCTGTTGTTCCAGCTGCATTGAGGCCTTCTTCCGCATCTTGGTGATTATTTGCGTCACTGAAATCGATAAGCACTTCTCGCGCTGGCTGGTAGATTTGCCAGTCTGTCCATGCAGCGGCAGGCACAATACCATCATCGGAGTACCCCCGGTCATCAGTGAACTCATTTATTTCGTGTACGTGTACATCAGTTGGTTGAGTTCGCATTGCTTCCAGTTCAGGATAATAATCGTGCGTTAGCCCTTTGATGGTCAAAAGACCGCCAGCTTCCCAGAAACCGTTGTCGTATGTGTCGAATGTTGCAACAGATGCTCCGGCAGAGATAACCAGTGCGCCGACGATGAGGCGCTTTCCATGAGCAGGGGTGAATCCAGAACCCCAGGCCTTGACCATCACGTTTCGGGCAATGAAGTAAATCACAATCCACAACAATAAACCCGTCAGAATCCAAGGTACTGCATTGAAAATATCTGCCATCCAAGGCGCTCTTGTACCACACAGTAAGTCTCCATGTGAATCCAGTTTACAATAATCAGACCGGTTTTTCCCGTACAGTTCAAGGAAGATGTTGATCGAGAATACAGAGATAAACCAAATGTGTGCCAAATAAACTGCTCCTGCAGCGGCAAACCACGGGTCTTCGACAGGTCTCTTTTCACGTCCTCCAATTAGAGGTGGGAGTGTGAGGATGCCAATAGGGATTCCAGTTAGAGCAGCGCCCCACCATGCAGCGTTCCATGCAAATACAGGTTGGCCAACAATATCACCAATGAATCCTGTAGGGACTGTAAATTGAGGGAGATATTCTCCCCAACGCAAGTATCCGTATGAGAACAGAACGTACCAATCAGGGAATACGAATCCTGCTTGCGCATATGGATCTGCAGCACCGTGAAGTGGCGGTGGAATCAACCACGCATAGAACAGAAGAACTGCTGCCATGAATGAAAAGAGAATTGTATCTCGCAGCACTTCATGAGGCCAGAATCCGTGACCCATTCGTGTACGTGTTCGCTTCTCGCCTGCTTCTTCGAGCTTTGCTTTCTCATCCATGTAGGATGTAGCTACTCTACCAAAATTTTCCATTAATCCCATTTGTCACACCTCGTATCAATGCGGCTCCGCAATGCCTTGTACCCAAACAATAAACAAGTGAATAATGATCAATGTGGTCACTATCACTGGTAGAATAAAGACGTGTATGAAATACATACGGGTTACGGTTCGAGGCGTCAGTGAAGAACCTCCAAACAAAAGAGTTGCAATGTATTTTCCAATCAATGGAGATGAATTGGCAAGGTTAATTCCAATGACAGCAGCACCGTATGCGAGACTGTCCCACGGAAGGAGATAGCCAGAGTATCCAAAGACGATTGTAAGAGCCATGAGCGCTACACCGATTAACCAGTTTAGTTCACGAGGGTTTCGGTATGCTCCTGTGAAGTAGACGCGACACATGTGTAGGAAGACTGATGCTACCATGAAGTGCGTCGTCCAATGGTGCACTGCTCTGATAATGTACCCGAATGGGAGCTCAAGCATAATGAATTCCATCGAGGCATACGCAGGCGAAGGATCGCCTTCTCCACCTGGAACATAGTAAATTCCAAGAACGGTTCCTGTGATGACGAGAACGATGAAACTCAGGAAGGAAATTCCACCAAGACAGTAGAGCGGGTACCAATACCAAATGATTCGAAGTTTGTATTTCTCGGCGTGTGTGAGAGGCATTTGTCGATGCATGTTGTAATAGGCACCTTTTGACATGTTCCAGTAATCTTGAATACGGAATCGGGTATCCATCCAAGAAAACACCCACAGGAATGCTCGTTCGGAAACACCCATGCCTCCTGTTGATTCTACTGCACGTAGAATTTCACGGCGGGGCATTTCTTCAGTCTCTTTACGGAGAGTGAAGGCCACTAAGACGATAATGAAGGCAATAAAGAACCAAAGAATCCAGAACATTGTTGTCATATTATTCACCTCAGTCGCAGTATGTCAGCCAGTCGACATAATCGGTAATGCCCTCTACGACATCATTGTTCAGAACGATCGGAATAAGCGGAAGTCCAACGGGAGCAGGCCCTCCAGCTTTTCGAACACCAGCATACTTGAATGTTGAACCGTTTGAACGGTTTCTGTTTGTATTCATCTCAAGAGCTGTTGTATCAAATCGAGATGAGTGGCAGATGCAGAACAGTTTGGTTCCTCCGTCATCAGTACCTCCTGGTGTCCATGAGTCATCTGTGTATTGGTTCGAAACGAGTTGCCATCCTGGGATGCAACAAAGGTGAGTGCATCTTCCGAAAACCATGATGAGATCGTCAGAAGGATAAATTCGCTCGTCTTGAGCAACCATGTCTTCGAAGTGGCCAACATATTTCCCGCTTTCATCGTAACCTTCCATCATGATGAATCGGGCTTTGTTGTTGTCTTCTGGTGTTCCTTCCCACTTTGAGCTTTCAACATATGTGACGACAACAGGGACGCCATTCCAAACACCTGAGGCTCCAGATGTGACTGTGTTTGTCTTTGCAGCCTCTGCAACGAAGTCAGCCTTCGTCATCGTCTGTAAGTGCTTTGCACCATACCATGCTGTGTCTTCTCGACCCTTTGCCCAGAATTTGACAGACAGGTCACCTGCAGTGCCTCCACCAGGCGGGAGGAGAATAGATGCAAATCCAAGAACGCCCAATGATGCAGCAAGAACGCCTGTAGCGGTGTTAAACCCGTAGCGCAAGAACTGTCTTCGATTGATGACGTTTCCTGCAACTTCGAGTGCCCCAGTCTTTGACTCGGGGATAACTAAATCGTAATCTTTTGCCATAGAAATCACCACTTGTACTCCTTCCAGTCTTTCTGATGTTCAGGAACATATTTGTTCTGAGAATGTTTTACGATAATGGTGTCTGGTATGATGAATTTCAGATAAACCAGCCCCATAAGTATGAGCGTTGTTAGGACCATGGCAAGATGGAATGCCATGTTCTGTTGATCCCAATCATTGGCCAATCCGTAAATGAGTGAAAAGGACCAATAGCATATCCAAAAGATTCCCCAAGCGAAGAAGAACATAGTGAGGTAAGATGCTCCCGATGGTGCGAGGGAAGCGCTAACGATTGTACCTGATTCTGCAACATTGTGGACTCCATGGTCGATTGCAGCATCCATTTGCTCTTCTGTGAGCTCAACGCCTTCGAGAGCAGTACGTGCATCTTTGACAGAGATGGAACCATCAGCAACACCCTTCAGTAGATTCTCAATTGTATCGTCGTACATCACTGATCACCTCTTCTCATGAGTTTGTACCGTAGTCGGAGTTGGTTGCTTCGCCCTTCGTAAGAAGTAGAGAAGCCATAGCGGAGCATGAGTCCTGCAAACACAATGCACATGATGACCGCTCCGAAGCCCAGTAATCCAAGCCAGTGGGCTCGGAGTTTGGCTCCCATGTGGTGAAGGTCAGTTCCGAGAGATGATGGTTCAGGCGGGCTGACGTTTCCATCACCAGCGAAGAGAGTTCGTGTGCCTCGTGCCAGACTTTCTTCGTCGCCTTCGATGAGTGCAAACGTAAGTTGATTCCACATATCTTCGATTTGATTTCCTAGGCCTCCGTCGCCGTTAACACTGTTCCCGGTTATCCAGAAAACGATTGTTCCTTCACCTTCCGCAGGAGCGACCCATGAGATTTCCCACATTCGATCGGACTCAGCAGCTGATGCAGAAGTGTGGGTGAGTGATTGTTCATCTTCTTGCCAGTTGTCAGCGCCAATGCCGGAAAGAATTCCGCTCGATACTCTCATTGCGAATCCTGCCGAGTATTGACCTCCTGCATCTGGCCCGCCAATAATGTGGAGATCCAAATCGTAGGTTTCTCCAGCAGTCCATGCGAATGGAACGCCATCAAGAATAATTTGAACCTCATTTGCGGGAACGCCATTGTGGCAAAGGCAACCTTCTTTGGCAACATCGTCGATTGTTTCCCCTCCGTTCTGTTGTTGACCGCCAATACCTGTCGGCAGAGACGTGGCGAGCCCTGGTAAGAGGAGCAAGAGCAACACTGCGACGACAATGGGGCGTCGCTTGGTGAATGAGGTTGTTAGCATGGCTATACCCTATGGGTTCTCGACTAACAAGGACCCCTTAAACATTGTTGGTGGAGCACAATATTATTGTCTTGCAGTGTAGCGTTTTGCCTTCAAATTTTAACAAAGCAAGGATTCATTGCTTCAACCTGCCTCGCAGAAGCATGGCCGAGACACCATTTGACAACATCTATGACCTATCAACCGAACAACTTGAGCAACTCGACGAGGCTGAAGAATTCATGATTCGAAACAGTCTTGGTGCTGCAGAAAAACTCCTGTTACAAATGCTTGAAGTGGACAATGATTGCATTCCCGTACTCTCTAATCTGGGGCACCTTTACGGTCGTCATCTATCCGAATTCGAGACCGCTGTTCGATATTATGATCGAGTTCTCGGGTTGGAGCCAGATAATGCTTGGGCTCGAGATGCTCGTCGTCGATACATGCGATTTATCGAAAAGTAAGGTAAGTTCAAGGGCGTTGTGCCCAAGGAGGGTTCATGGAGTCCTCGCAAATCCTCATTGTTGGGATTGGTGGTCTAGGATGCACATGGGCTTCTAGGGCACATGCAAGAGGCGGAGGCGCATCTCTTCTCATGATCGATGCGGATGAATCGTTTCCTCAAACTGAAGACGGACACATCATGAGACTTGGGCACACTCTGGACCAACTTGGTTGCGCTGCCTTGCCTCCACTGGCCGAGCAGAGGATGCGAGGCCTTGCCTCACGTACACGCCCATTCTTAGAGAACGCTGAACTTGTGATTCTCGTTACCGGACTTGGTGGAGGGACAGGAACCGGGGCCTCGCATGAATTTGCACGACAAGCTAAACTTCACGGAGCAACAGTTCTCTCTATTGCAGCCTTGCCGTTTTCCCAACAACCTACTCGCCTAAAAATTGCTACAACCGAACTAAAACGTCTTGAACATCATTCGGATGTATGTGTGCAACTCTCATTGGAACGTCTAGCGCGACAGGCTCGTACAAGAGGGAAGGATTGGAGTATGGGCTCTGAATGGGTCGAGGATTTGGTCGATGGCTTGGTTCGAACATTACTCTCAATGGGTTTAATCAATCTAGATCTAATGGACTTGAGGGCAATCGTACGTCAGCCTGGAGCCTCGACTATGCTGGTCGGTTCGGGGCATCACGATAACTTGAACGAATTATTTGAAGCCACAATCAAAGCACCACTGGCTCCTATGAACGTCGGCGGCGCACGAGGTTGTCTGCTTCAAATTGAAGGAGGACTCGGCATGACAATCGGACAAGTCGATGAGATTGCAACGGCGTTGACATCAGCAGTAGACTCAGAAGCACAAGTCATTCTTGGCGCTCGAGTAACTCCCGAACTCGAGGGAGTTATCCGAGTTGTAATGCTTTTATCAGGAATTGCAGACGATTAATCCAGAAGTTCAACATCCTCTTCCCAGTTTGTTTCGTCACCAATAGATTCTGGCTTTTGGTTCCAATCGACCGGGTCGCCTATACTCTCTAACGTTTCATCTTCTTCTGTTGAAGTTTGGATTTCTTCAGGTGTCGTCTCCTCAGTCTCTTCCTCTTTTAGAGGTGCGATATCGATTGATTCGACAGACTCTTTGATATCAAAATCCTTGAACATACGGTTGATTCTTGAGTCAAGTAGCGAGCGTTGTGCCCATACAACTGTTGCAACAACAAGGATGTGTCCTCCGATGAGGACTGCAGTCAAGTCATCGAAAACTGAAGTGATCATTGCCACACTTCCAGCATATGCATATCCAAAGGCTACACCCCAGAACAAGGCGTTATCTTTGGTGAAAAGGGTGGATTTGCGTCCGTCTGCTTTACTCGTTAGTGCCCAAATAGCCATGAAAACAGTCAAGATCATCAATACGAGTTCTTCGATAAATATGAGTGTATTCGATGAAGCAGAATCGATGCTACGCACGATGCTTAGAACGTGCCAAGTGATGAAAAGTTGAGTCACATGAAACCATCGTTTTGCAACTGCATGCGTTGCAGTATGGGCAGAGGCTTTTTGCCGAAGGGGCCAGGTAATCCTCACGCTGATGGCAAACACTGCAAATGAAGCAACATATGGCCAGACGCTAAAAGAACTGTTTCCAAGGCTGAATCTGAAGGCTTCTGTGACGAGAATCGTCATAGCAACCATCAGCGTTGAAGTTGTTATCAAAGACGGAATTGGGGAGTGCGTAGAGGTATCCTTAACAGTCCCTGTCTCTGGTGACTTAATCGAATTTGAGGTTGCATAAGCAAAAAACCATCCTTGTGCTGCAGCCCAAGCCACGAATAAGAAACCCAGCGTAGGGGGTATGATTGTTCCAACGTCAGAGAGGGTATTACCTTCGCCCATGGTAAAAGACATGATTCCCCACAAGACCAAACCAAAGGAAGTGGGTACGATTAGGATTTTTAATCGCTGCTTCATTGAATCAGCAAATGACGAATCCTCTTGTTTTTCAAATGTGATTAATTTGCGAAACACTTCCTTGTTGGATGCAGGTGCGAGCAAAATATAGGCTGTAGAGAAGGCAATAAATCCGAAGCTTGCCGCCTGTTCTGATCCAACCTTGGCCATGATATGAAGGAGGCTTGCTGCAATCACGAGAAGAATGAGGTGCGGGGCTGTTGATGGTGAGAGGAGACTCCGAATGATGGCCATTTTGGTAAGTGGCGTCTCTTCTTCCATGGAATGCCGTCAAAGTTGGGGTTCTTTAGGCTGTTTGAGGTTCGTTTCCGCCATCCTCTTCAATCATGAGTGCTACGGCAAGCCATGGCTGCTAAATTGTCAAAAGCAAAACGGCCAAAACGACGTTGGATTGGTTTCTCATTCCCCTCTTCAATACAATCTAGGAAAGAACTTGAGATCCACTTTGGACAATTCCTTCCCGAAACAATTCATTTTCGACTTTATGACGCACATTTTTTCGGTTCAGAAGTTGTTACGAATTATTGCGAACTTCAATCGATGAAAGAAGAGATTGGAATCGGTATTGTCTGCGTAAATTTGGTGGACTATGACTTGGTTCGGGATTCCTTTTCAAAAAACGATGGGGATGAGACACTATATTCGCTCTCTTCCTCTGGAAAGATACGACTTGTACGGCAACGTTTGGGTCTTCCTAAGGTCAGAAAAAAATAGGACAACATTTTCATTCTATTCCTCTTGGAGTGTTCTATGGCCGGTGGTGGGACTGCTCCCCCTTTGAAGATTAGCGACGTGTTTCTGCTCGTTGGCGTTACGCTAATCATAGGTACATTATTCATTCAAGAATGGGATCAACCTGCAAAAATCAACGGTGATGATGGACTATTCGAAGGAATGTCTAATTCGTTCAACGGGGATTTCGTAAAAATTGTTGTCCTAGTAGAAAATGAATCTGAAGTTCGAATTCAAATTTTTGAGGATGGCAAAGAAGTCGAAGAAAAAAAGGAAATTGTCTCTGCAGATGGGGATATTGAGCTCGAACATGAATCAGATGGAGGAGAATTAGAATGGATTGTTACTCTAGAGGAAGGCGTTAATGCAGAGGTCGACGTAGACTTGTCTCGTGCTTATGGATTAAATTTCATCCCGTATCTTCTTGGTTTTGCTTTTGCAGGATATGGTCTATACAGAAGAATGAACGAATCTGTTGAACCAGAAGAAATTCTGGATGCCATTATTGAAGTTGAAGATGAGGCCAAAGAAGACTAAGATCATCAGAGATATCGAAGGATTCTCCTTTGTCTGATTCAATTTGAAGTTCTCCTTCATCAGAAACACCACGAACTGTGCATTCTTTATTTCTATAGATGCAATCTCTAAGTAATAAATCAAGGTTGAGTTCTGTGCTTTCACTCGAGACATTCATCAAGTTGGATTTGTTTTCAAACAGGGAAGATACAATGGTGTCAAGAAGGGTAAAAAGTTCAGTATTGTCGAGGTCAACCCCTATTTCTTCTAATGAGCCTCGTCCTTGAACATCAGTGGTTGTTTTTGTGTTAATCCCGATGCCGAGAACAAGAGATTGTTCTGTCCCTCTCGAGAGTGATTGGAAGAGAATACCCCCTGCTTTTTTCCATTGTTTGGATTTACTGTCCCGCACGAGGAGATCATTTGGCCACTTTACTCGAAGGACATCTTCCTCAGCCGCCATCGATTGCAGCAATGAAGCAATCTCAAGAGCAACTTTGCACTGCAATTGGGACGAAATGTGCGGTATTCGGTCAGGATTGAGTTTCCAACTTCCCTTGAAGGAGTCAAGATGGTCATCCCATGTTCGACCATGGCGTC
This sequence comes from Methanobacteriota archaeon, assembly GCA_018645535.1. GTDB lineage: Archaea > Thermoplasmatota > Poseidoniia > Poseidoniales > Poseidoniaceae > MGIIa-L2. The sequence goes on along the minus strand of JABGWN010000052.1, from coordinate 18,592 downwards.
CTTTTCCGCCAGTTTGGAATCTTGTTCGGAGGGAATCGCCTGGCTTGTAGGATCCTTCAAGCATTTCCGAATTTGTTGAAGGGACAGTATGCATTTGTTGTTTCTTAGACTTCACAAACGGATGCCATGCTGCAAGTACTTGGATGGTTTCATCATCATCGAATGTACGTTTTGATACTTTTCGGGTTGCTAATCCATTTGCAAGAAGTATGTCTTGTGTTCGAAGCGCCCCGATGTTCTCTCTGCACAAGATGAGAGCGAGACCTGTAGGGGAAATAATTTGGAATCGTCGCATCATATCAGCAAACTTGCTCAACAAACCTGATGGATGTGTGTCGACCAAAGCCGCATCTTCCAACGGTCCAAGATACTCTTCAATCTCCTCTGCAGGAATGTAAGGCATGTTCCACATCACGAGGTCATAGGTGCCGGGTTTCATCCATTGTGAAGAACGTCCATCTTTGGTCGGGCCGATACCTCCCTCTGATGATATGATTTGGAACTTATTTTCAAGAGCATTGAATCGGGTTGCAGCAACTGCAAACGGATTGATGTCACAGGCTTCTACTTCCCATCCAATAGATGCTGCTAAAATCGAGAGAGCGCCCGAGCCACTGCCGATTTCGAGAAGCCGCTTTTTGGCAAAGGGTGTGACCTTCTCGAGGACACTTGCGAGAAGATCGGTATCCTCTCTTGGTGGATATACAGTATGAGGTACGATCAAGTCGAAATTCTTCCAGTGAATTTCTCTGGCTTCACCACCCAACAATTCGATTTCTCGAAATGCTTTCTTTTCATCAAACATATTCCAATCGTTTTGCCCTAATGTCGGCATTTGAAGAGACTTTCCAATCAATTCAATGGGTGCAATCTCATCGGTAAGGTATATGAAGGGGTGGTAGTTCGCATTGAAAGCCCAAGAAGCAACGTTGGGCTCGTAGCTCAGTCAGGTAGAGCGTCGGACTTTTAATCCGATGGTCGCGGGTTCGAACCCCGTCGGGCCCGCCTGATGCGCTGCAGTACGACGTTGGGGCGAAGTGGGGTTGAATGAGATGGTAGTAAAGAGCGCAACAAAAAAGCGACTAATCGAACTCGGAGTATCCGACGAATACGCCCACAAATTGGCTACGGACAGAAACATGGCCGACATTAAGGCCATGCCTGCTGACGACGTCGCAAAAATTCTTGGAATCGCAAAAGACAGCGAATCCTTCACCAAAGTTATGCAAATTATTGCCGAGCAAGGGAACCGCCGTTCTCGTAACAAGCGAAGCAAGAAAATCACAATTTCCTCCAAAGCAATCGACGAGTTCGATCGTCCTGAAGCAACCAGTCGTTTCAACCCCCTGAACCACGAACTGGTCCCTCATCAGGAACTTCTCGGCGAGGCAAACATCAGCGAACAAGAGCAATATGACTTGGAAAAGGAAGAACTCCTTCCTTGGGGTCTTGAAGAACTCGACGAAGACGGAAAACCACGTCTTGCAAAGGAACTTCTCCCGAAAGTCCTAATCTCAGACCCCGTTGTTCAAGCCATCAAAGAGGCTTGTGAACTCCTCGACAATGCAACACTTGCAGCAAATCCTGAACACCGCCCACTCGCAGCGGGATGGATTGCAGACCGTGTTCTGAAAGTAAAGAGACATTCCAAATCTGCTGGTACTGCTGTTGCTTACCGGCTTATTGTGGAGGGCAGCTGAGGCTGGAGTTGATATTATGCAAGAAATTATTGAATCATTTTTCAAAGAACGAAGCCTAGTAAACCACCAACTTGCTTCATACAACGACTGTATCCCATCCACAGTCAACCAACTCTCTCGAATGGAGAAAATCATTCGTAACATCCGTGTCGGAACTGACGAAGAGATCATCGATGACCTTGGCGGCTACATCAAACTCGACGTTGCTGACCAAGAAATCGTCATTCGCTTGAAAGACATTAAACTCGGTGCACCAAATATCCGTGAAGCTAACGGTTCTTACCACCATGCTTCCCCTATGGAATGCAGACTTCGTAAGTTGACCTACCAATCCCCGGTCAGCATCGATTTCACAATCTATCGAAACGGTGTCGCATCTTTCCCAGAAGAAGGTGTACAAGTCGGTTCAATTCCGATCATGGTCCGTTCACAACGCTGTCATCTTCACCCAAGCCACATCGCTGATGGCCGCACACTCGAGCCGAGTAAGTCAAGCGAAGATTCTGCTCTTCTTGCAGAACTTCTTCGCTCTCGTGGCGAAGACCCACTTGACCTAGGAGGCTACTTCATCATCAACGGTACAGAACGTGTCCTCATCTCCATGGAAGATCTTGCACCAAACAGAGTAACTGTTGAAATCAACAAGCGCACTGCAAAGCGTACTGAAGTTGCGAAGATTTTCTCACAGAAAAACGGTATGCGCAAACCTCTCACCGTCGAAAAGCGACGTGACGGTATGCTCATGGTGAAAGTAAGTACTGCAGGTACAACTCCAATTCCAGTCGTTCTCCTTATGAGAGCCCTTGGAATCGAAAATGACCAAGAAGTATTTACTGCTATCTCAGGCCCTCAAGAGACATTCAAGTACATCGTCGCAAACATCAACGAAGTTAACGGTGATGAAAAGCAAGAAGGCGATTACGATGTTAAGAGTACCAATGAAGCATACGAATGGCTCCAAAAGAAATTCGCTGCTGGACAACAAAAGGAATACCGTGAAGCACGAGTAAACCAACTCCTTGACAGAGAACTCCTACCTCACCTTGGCGATCAAACAGAAGACCGCAAGAAGAAGGCTATCTTCCTCGGAAGAATTGTCCGTCAAGTTCTTGAAATGGCACTTAACGACAAGGAACCAAACGACAAGGACCACTACGCAAACAAGCGTGTTCGACTTGCAGGTGACCTTATCGAAGACTTGTTCCGTGTATCATCTGGACAACTCGCTCGTGACTTGAAGTATCAACTCGAACGCCATCACAACCGTAAGAGAGAACTCAAGATTACATCCTGTCTACGACCGGATGTTTTGTCGTCCAAGATTCTCCACGCACTTGCGACTGGAAACTGGGTCGGAGGACGATCTGGTGTAAGCCAACTTCTTGACAGAACAACATACTTGGCTTCTCTTTCTCACATGAGGAGAGTTACATCTCCTCTTGTTCGAAGCCAACCTCACTTCGAAGCTCGTGACCTTCACCCTACACAATGGGGACGTCTGTGTCCAAACGAGACGCCTGAAGGCCAGAACTGTGGTCTTGTAAAGAACGCAGCTCAAATGATTGACGTCTCAGAAGAAGTCGACCCGCATGAAGTACGCGAACGTCTTGATGAGTTGGATGTATACCAACCAGATGACTGGACTGACGGTGACAGAGTTCACGTCAACGGTGACATCTACGGTATGCACAAGAAAGGTAAGAACCTTGTAAATCACTTCAAGAACGCACGTCGTCGTGGAACCATTCCATCGGAAGTTTCCATCCGCCACGATCTTGAGAACCGTGACATCTTCATCAACACAGACAAAGGACGAATTCTTCGCCCATTGCTCGTATTGTATGACGGTACGCCTCGTTTAGAAAACCACCATCTTGTTGATCTCGCTGCAGGTAACATTACCTTCAAGGATCTTGTCAATGATGGTATTGTCGAGTGGGTAGATGCTGAGGAAGAAGAAGACCTCTACATCGCTCCACGACCGTTCGTTCTTCCTGAATCTGTACCAGATGGGAAATTCTCTGGACGTCCAGTGACACACGAGAAGATTCGATGGGTCAACCTCGGACAGCCTGGTGAATCACATGCCGTTCTTGAAGCAGAAGTTCGAATGCCTAATGGTTCGATTGAAGTCGCTAAGTTGGAAGTTCCACTCTTGTTCGGAGCAGAACACACGCACGTTGAAATCGACCCACAATTGGTTCTCGGTGTTTGTGCATCTCTGATTCCATACCCAGAACACAACTCGACTCCTCGTGTTACTGGTGGTACTGCAATGGTCAAGCAATCACTTGGTCTGCCAAGCGCAAACTATCGTCTGCGCCCTGACACACGTGCTCACATCTTGCACTACCCTCACCGCTCAATTGTCCGTACTGCCGCTATGAAGACCACAAACTTCGATGAGCGACCTGGTGGTCAGAACTTCATTGTTGCAATCATGTCTCTACACGGTTACAACATGCAAGACGCTGTCATCATGAACCGTGCATCAGTTGATCGTGGCCTTGGCCGTTCAACCTTCAACCGAACCTACAACGCAGAACGCCGCCGATTCCCAGGTGGTCAAGTTGAAGAGATTGAAAAGCCTGGAAACAAGCTAACTGAAGTCAAGGGATTGAAGCCTACTGAAGCCTACTCTCATCTCGAAGACGACGGATTGCCTCTCCCAGAAACATACTTGGAAGGCGGAAACGTCCTCGTTGGAAAGACAAGTCCACCTCGATTCCTCGAAGAATCGAACAGTGGAGCTTTCCTTATGGCTCAAGAACGCCGAGAATCCTCGATGCTTGTTCGCCATGGCGAGAAGGGATGGGTCGACAACGTATATGTCACAGAATCAGACAACTCAGGTCGTCTCGTTCGTGTCATGGTTCGAAGCCACAAGATTCCTGAAGTTGGAGACAAATTCGCTTCACGTCACGGACAGAAGGGTGTTATCGGTAGACTCGTAGAGCCTGAAGATATGCCATTCACACAAGACGGTGTTGTTCCTGATTTGATTATCAACCCTCACGCTATTCCATCCCGCATGACTGTAGCTCACGTTCTGGAAATGATCGGTGGTAAAGTCGGTGCTATGGAAGGACGTCGTATTGACGGTACTGCATTCCGTGGAGAAAAGGAAAGCAGCCTACGTGACGGACTTGTCCGAAATGGACTTGACCACACAGGCCGTGAAATCATGGTGAACGGTGAAACTGGAGAATCATACCCTGCAGAGATTTTCGTTGGATGTATCTACTATCAGAGACTCCACCATCTTGTCAGTTCCAAGATTCACGCCCGTTCCCGTGGACGTGTTCAAATTCTTACCCGTCAACCAACAGAAGGTCGTGCCCGTCAAGGTGGTCTTCGATTTGGTGAGATGGAACGTGACTGTCTGATTGCACACGGTGCTTCAATGGTCATCAAGGACCGTCTGCTCGATGAGTCTGACGGAATTGACATGTTTGTATGTGCTCAATCTGGGCACATTGCATGGTACGATCCAAAACGCCGAACCTACGTCAGTCCAGTTCATGGAGATGGTGCAGAAGTCTACAAGGTACAGACTTCCTACGCATTCAAGCTCTTGCTGGATGAGATGAAGAGTCTCGGGGTTGCTATGCGACTAGAACTGGAGGACCGAAGATGAGCAGAAGAACGACACTAATCCCAAAGCGAATCGCACAGATTCGTTTCAGCCTAATGGACCCGAGTGAAATCCGTAAGATGTCATCTGTCGAAGTTAAGACTCCTGACACCTACAAGGATGATGGACGCCCATACAATCAAGGATTGATGGACTCCCACATGGGTGTTATCGAACCTGGTTTGGTTTGTCCAACTGACAACTGTAAGTATGACGAATCACCAGGTCACTTTGGACACATCCAACTTGAACTTCCGGTTATTCACATCGGTTTCGTAAACCTCATCAAGACAGCACTGAAGTCGACATGTAACTCTTGCAGTAACGTTCTACTTCACTCTGCAAAGGAAACTCACCCTTCCAACCCAGAACTTTCTGAACAGGATTACTACCGATCACGTATCCGTGATATCATCACCAAGCACGGTGTTGGTTCAACAGAATTCTCAAGCATCATCAAGGAAGTCGAAAAGATTGCATCTGCTAAGAACCGACGTACTTGTATGCACTGCGGATCTCTGCAAGGAGAAATCCGTCTTGACAAGCCAACGACATTCAAGGAGAAGACTGAGAATGCAACTACTGGCGGAAAAGAGACTGAGAGAAAGATGAATCCTCGGGACGTTCGTGAGTGGCTAGCAAGTATCCCTCCAGAAAACTTGATTTTCATTGGAATGGATAAGCAAAACCGACCTGAATGGACGGTTTTGAAGGTTCTACCGGTTCCTCCGATCACCGTTCGACCATCGATTACACTTGACAGTGGAGATCGTTCAGAAGACGACTTGACACACAAGCTGGTTGACGTTCTACGTATCAACCAACGTCTGCAAGAGAATCGTGACTCTGGTGCACCTCAATTGATTGTTGAAGACCTTTGGGAACTTCTACAGTATCACGTAACAACCTACTTCGATAACCAAACATCTGGAATTCCTCCAGCACGTCATCGATCTGGCCGTACATTGAAGACTCTGACGCAACGACTCAAGGGTAAGGAAGGACGATTTCGTTCTAACCTATCCGGTAAGCGTGTTAACTTCTGTGCTCGTTCAGTTATCTCTCCTGACCCGTACCTTGGAATCAACGAAGTTGGTGTCCCTAAGAAGATTGCAAAGGAATTGACCGTACCTATCCGTGTTACTCTACGTAACCGAGAACAAATGCGACAGATGATTCTTCGTGGACCTGATGTTCACCCTGGTGTCAACTACATTGTTCGTGGTGACGGCCGACGTGTCCGAATTAATGCTCGAAGCCGTTTGATTAACGCAGGTTTCCGATGCCATAATCCTGAATGCCACTCTGGCGACGCTCTCAAGAGCCAACCATACCCTGGCCTACGTCATGATCTGAACGAAGTTCTCTTCGCTCCAAACTTCCTACCTGGTTTGGTTATTCGTGAAATTCAGAATCTTGAAGGAAGCGGTCTCGATGATTTGACTTACTTGGTTGATGATGAAGCAACTATTCGTAACCTTCGTGGTGAAGATGCTCACGGTCACCCATTGCCTGAAGACGATCCTCGTGCAGTTCTCCATTATCGATGGTTGCATGAACTCGGTCAAGCAGACAAACTTGACCCTGAGCCACTTCCAGCGCATCTTGAAATCCGTTGCCCTCACTGTGGCAGCCCTGACGATGAATACGACATGCCAACACCTGTCGAAGACCGACTTTCAACTGTTGACATACGCGGAAATCCAAAGCCCGGTATGCAAGTAGAGCGTCACCTTATCGATGGAGACGTTGCAATCTTCAACCGACAACCATCTCTTCACAGAATGTCGATGATGGTTCACGAAGTGCGTGTCATGGAAGGAAAAACATTCCGATTTAACTTGGCTGTATGTACTCCTTACAACGCAGATTTCGACGGAGACGAGATGAACCTTCACGTTATTCAATCTGAAGAAGCTCGTGCTGAAGCTAAGATTCTGATGAGAGTGCAAGAGCACATCCTCACACCTCGTTACGGTGGAGCAGTTATCGGTGGTATTCACGACCACATTTCTGGTGCTTATCTCCTATCACGTCCTGGAACAACAGTTCTAAAATCCCATGGTCTTGAGATGCTTGGAAGTATTGACTACACTGGTCAACTGCCTGAAATCATCAAGGACGAAAACGGAAAAGATGCATTCAGAGGACACGACTTGATTTCTCTGATCATTCCTGACAACATCAACCTGCACTTCATGTCAAGAAGCCGAGACGAAGTTCACGTCCGAAACGGAAACGTTACGGGAACTCTTGACAAGCGTGCAATTGGTGCTGAAGACGGTCGTTTGTTGGATGCTATCGTTCAAACAAATGGTTCCGAAAAGGGTGCTCAATTCTTGAATGAATTCACACGACTCTCTATCGCTGCTTGTACATCGCTTGGATTTACAACGGGTATTGATGATGAAGATTTGTCTTCAGAAGCACTTGCTGCAATCCATGCGGCAAATGCTGAAGCTGGTGAACTTGTTAACAAAGAACTTGCACACTTTGAATCCGCTAAGGGCGATCCTCGAAAGTACGAACCTCGTGCTGGCCGAACAATGCGTGAAACTCTTGAAGAGAACATCATGGTAATGCTCGATGAAGGAAAGCAAGAAGCTGGTGACGTTGCTAAGAACGAGCTGAACCAATCCGGTTCAACCAATGCTGCTGTTAACATGGCAATATCTGGTGCTCGCGGTTCAATGGATAACCTGAACATGATGGCTGGTTCAATCGGTCAAGCAAAGGTTCGTGGTAAGCGTCTTGAACGTGGATACGATGACCGTGTTCTTCCTCACTTCAAGCGTGGTGGCCGTGGTGCAGAAGACCGTGGATTCATTTCCGGTTCTTTCAAGCGTGGACTTGAACCAACTGAGTTCTTTATGCTCTCAGTTTCTGGAAGAGAATCTCTGGTCGATACAGCGGTTCGTACTTCCAAGTCTGGATACATGCAACGCCGATTGATTAACGCAATGGATGATCTCAAGGTCTTCAATGATGATATGCTCTCTGTACGAAACACTGCAAACCGTATCATCCAATTCTCCTATGGAGAAGACGGAATTGACCCAAGCCGTGGTGTCCACGGATCTGCCTTCAACATCGATGTTATCATCGATGGTGCTCTTGGTACCGATGGAGTAACTGTTGTTACTCGTGAAAGTCTAGAGCGTGAAGAACGTGAGGAAGATCTTGGTGCATGGGACGATGAGTCAACCGAGGTCGATTACGATGGAGGTGAGGACTGATGGTCGTTAAGAGTGCAACCAAGAAGAAGCTCATGGATTTGGGCATTGCAGAAAACTTTGCTCACACACTAGCAAACGATCGAAAGTGGGATGACGTCAAGATTCTCACTGCTCAAGAAATCGCTCAAATCTGCGAAACTGATTCAGAAACATCAGCCACAATCCGTGGAACTATTGATGGAGCTATGAAGAAGAACCGTGCAAGCGGTTCTGAAGCAACAGGTCCAGTAACTCAAGTTCGTAAGATGCGAGCAAGAGGAACTCGAACCCGTTCTCGTGCAAAGACAGCAGTTGACCTCGATGTCTACAACGTTGAAAAGAAACTACGTTCCTTTGATGATGTTCTTGCAGATGACAAGGTCTTCCAGGCTCTTCATGCAGCCGTCGATGACATGGGTACAAACCGCTTCAGCGGCAAAATCATTCATGATATGACTCTTGCAATCCACAAGCGTGGACTCAAGAAATTGACCAAGAAGCAAGCTGCTGCTGTTATCAACGATGCATTCAATGCTCTGGACAAAGCCAGTATCGATCCATTCGAAGCTGCAGGAATTATCACTGCTCAATCTATTGGTGAGCCTGGAACACAGATGACCATGCGTACGTTCCACTATGCGGGTGTTGCGACTGTCAACGTCACACAAGGTCTACCTCGTATCATTGAGATTGTCGATGCACGTAAGGTACCAAGTACGCCTACAATGATCATTCGTTTGATGCCTGACAAGAATTCTCCAGAAGAAGCACAGAAACTTGCTGCTTCTCTCGAGATTACAACGACTGCCAACATCGCTCAAATCGAGACCGACGTTGCTCAACGACGACTTGTTCTCAAATTGAATAAAGGAAACCTCAAGCAAAAGAACATGACTGGAATGGAAGTTAAGGACAAGCTTGAGCGAGCACTTCGCCTCTATGTACAAGTAGACAAGGAAAAGAATCCAGGTACTCTTACCATTATTCCTGGCGTTCACAACGAAGAGGATCTTGCTGAATTGCAGGATAATCCTCCTTCGTACACCATGCTTCTACAACTTGAAGAAAAGATTCGTGACATGCGTTTGAAGGGTATCCCAAGCATCGAGCGTGCAAACGTTCAATTCGATGACAAAGCCGGAGAATACTATCTCTCAACCATTGGTTCAAATCTATCACGAGTGAGTGAAATCGAATCAATTGACCGTTCTCGTACCTATACGAACAACATTATTGAGATCTTCAACTATCTTGGTATTGAATCTGCTCGTCAAGCAATTATCAACGAACTTGAAGCAACTTTGCTCAGTGCTCGTCTTGAAGTCGACGTTCGCCACCTTCTCATGGTTGCAGACGTCATGACCTCTGAAGGTGAGGTACGTGCAATTGGCCGACACGGTGTTTCAGGAACCAAGCACAGTATTCTTGCTCGTGCTGCTTTCGAAGTTACTGTAAACCACTTGCTTAAGGCAGGTATCATCGGTGAAACAGACCGTCTTACCGGTGTTGCAGAGAACATTATCGTTGGACAACCAATTTCCCTGGGAACAGGTAGCGTTGAGTTGTTCTATATCCCTGAGGAATGATTTCAACCATGAGAAACACATGTGGAGAATGGAGGAAGTAAAATGGATCTAAGCCGACAATTAAAAACAGCAATTACAACTGGTAGCCTACTATTTGGACAACGACAAACTCTCGCTGCTTGTGCTCGAGGGGATGCAAGATTGGTGGTCATAGCCGCTAATTGCCCAACAGAGTACATCGACGACCTTCGGGCAAAACACCCTGAAGTAACTGTGCATCAAGCACACATTGTCAACCGTGACCTTGGTGTCGCTTGCGGTAAGCCATTCAGTATCTCAACACTCTGCGTTCTCGATGCAGGCGATAGTGAGTTGCTTCAACTCGATGACAATATGTCCTGATTTGTCTACTCGACAAATGAAAGGCTTGATGTCTGTTAAGCACATGGCTCAATCATGCGCACGCATATGAATGCAGTAACTGCCCTAATTCTGACAGCTTTAATGCTGACATCGCTTCTTGCAATGCCGCAACCAGTTCCTTCTGAACTATTACCAGAAGAAGATATGAGTTTCAATGAACCTCTGCTCACTTCTGCTCGTTCCTCAAGTGCATCTATTCTCACATCTGGTGTTGGTGCAAATAACGAGTTTGGAGATCATATCGAAGCTCTGCCCAACGGTGGATGGGTTGTTGGCTCTGAATTCAATTCAACCCTCTCATATGGGACAAAAACACTAGCACCAACTTCCCCTTATCGCCAAAACAATGGACTTGGGGAGTTTTTCCTTGGCATCATGGACGATCAAGGTGTTTGGTCAAATCTTGTAGGTGCTGATCATAATTACGGAAGCGGTGGACTTTCTTTCATATCGGATATTACAATCGGAATGGCAGGTGAAATATTTGTTTCCGGATACTTTTACGGTGAAATTGCCTTTGGCCCTCCTAATCCTAATACGCTCATATCCAACACAAATTCAGGTTTCCATCTAGAAGGATTCATTGCAAAAGCGGATCCAACCGGCAACTGGATGTGGGCGAAAGGCTTCACTACCTTAGTTAACGGAACAGGAGAAAACAGTCGTACAACTGCTATGCAAGTTGATATGATGGGAGATTTATTCGTAACTGGTACATTCCAAGGAGAAACTGATTTTGGTGGTATGAGTCTTAACGCCACGAGCCAAGACATCTATGTTGCAAAGTATGATGGAAACCAAGGAACACTTAGTTGGGTCATCTACGGTGGTGGCATTGGTACAGACAGCGTTTTCGATATGGCGATTACTCCATCAAACGGTGTCAAAATATCAACGGCAACCAATGGTATCTCTCAATGGGGCTCAAATACCCACATTGCAATAGGAACAGCTGATGCAGTTATTGTAGAAATTGATGCGAATGCTGCTGTTTTGGGAACAACTGCAATGGGTACATCCAATCAAGAAACACTTGTCTTGCAGATAAGAGTCAGCGGAAGCGGTGATACCTATCTTTCAGGAACCTTTGGAGGGACTCTATCAAGCGGTGGTTGGACAGCGACTGCTGCTTACGGTGGAAATGATATTTTTGTAGCTAAAAGTGCCACAAATCAAGCAAACAGTTGGGCTATGGTTTCAGGTACGAGTTCAACAGATCAACCGCAAGGAATGGCAGTTACTTCCAATGGTGGAGTTGTCTTTGGAGGTTTCCTTACTGCCACATTTTATGCTGGTTCGAAATCCCTTTCTAATCAAAATCATGATGGATTCGCAGTTGGCCTATCTCCAAATGGTGCTGTGGATTGGATTGAACGAATTGGTGGTTCTGGATACGACTACGTATTCTCTATGTCATTGAACAATTCGGATTATATTGGATTGGCAGGGGCGTTCACAGGTTCTATGACACACAAAGGCAAACAGATTTCATCTGGAGGTAACTATGATCTTTATGCTTGGGTTTTTGATCCTTCTTCTCTCAAAGATACTGATGGGGATGGTGTCCTAGACTCAGCCCCAGATAATTGTCCAACAGTTCCGAATTCAAATCAAGCAAATACTGATGGTGATTCGCAAGGTGATGCTTGTGATTCAGATGATGACAACGATGGACTGACTGATAACTTCCCAGATAATTGTCCTCGTGGTGGTGAATTCAATTGGACCAGTTCCCGTGATTTCAATGACCCAGCTTCCTCAACAGATTGGGATAATGATGGATGTAAAGACGATTCCAATGAAGATAATGATGACGATAATGACGGAGTTGTCGATGGAGACGATACGTGTCCAAGAACAAGTTTTTCTCCACCTCGCCCAACATGGGTTTCAGATTCAGCAACAGATATTGACGGCGATGGCTGCCGAGATTCTGATGAAGATACAGACGATGATGGCGACGGATTTGAGGATGCTGCTGATGATTGTCCAACAGTGATTGGAACTTCCACCCTAGGTACAGAAGGATGTCTTGACTCTGATGGCGACATGTGGTCAGATACAATGGATGACTGTCCGAATCAAGCAGGTAACTCCACTGCAGGCGGCCTTAATGCCTGTCCAGATGGTGATGGTGACGGATGGGCAGACACCATCGATGATCTACCTACAGACCCGACCGTTTGGAGTGATTCTGATGACGATGGCTACGGGGATAACCTCGGCAGCACCCCTGCTGATGCTTGCCCAGATACTCCAGGAACCTCTACTGTAGATCGATTTGGTTGCGTTGATGCCGATGGTGATGGGCTTTCAACTCCTACTGAAGGATGGGGAGTTGACAGTGGAGCAGACGCCTTCCCAAGTGACGCCACACAATGGTCAGACTTCGATGAGGATGGCTTTGGTGACAATTATGCGAACGGAACTTGGTTCGACCGACCTGAGAACTGGGTTGGTGCACTCATCTCAGGTGCAACCGATCAGGATGCATGTCCTATGCAACCTGGTGCAAGTTGGCAAAATGGAATTCTTGGCTGTCCCGACTCAGATGGTGACGGATGGTGGGATGTGCAAGATGCATTCCCTGGAGAAGCAACACAATGGGTCGATGTTGATGGTGACGGCTATGGAGACAATCAATCTGGTGTCAATCCAGATGGTTGCGTAAACATAGCTGGAAATTCAACCATCGATCGCTTAGGTTGTACCGATACCGATGGTGATGGTCGCTCAGACCCTGAACTCTCATGGACCGTTGTAAACGGTGCAGATGAGTTTAGACTTGAATCCACACAATGGTTTGATACCGATGGTGATGGGTATGGGGATGAACTTACTGGATTTGAAGGCGATAGCTGCCCGAATGTCTCTGGATTCTCTGAATCAGATCGATTTGGATGCCCTGATACAGATCGAGATGGTTATTCAGACCCAGATGGAAACTGGACACTTGCTGATGGAGCTGATGCGTATCCAGAGGATCCGTTTACACATGTGTTCGTTGAACCAGAACCAGTTGAATCAGACGAAGAGAACTTCTTCGTCAGCCCTCTCATGCTCATCGTCTATGGGCTTGTTGTTGTGATTTTGGCAGGAACTGGTTTCATGATGACTCGAAAAGGAGATCCGATGGTGAAACAAATTCCAGATGTTACTATGCATCAACCCATGCAACAACAAGTGGTAATGCCTGCTGCCCAACAGAATCCGTATATTCAACCGATTCCAACTCAAACCTATGCTCAGGCTGCTGTTGCACCACCTGTGGCTCAACCTGATCCAGCGAGAGAATACTACAACGGACTAATTGCTCAAGGATATCCTTCAGAATCTGCTGCAAGTTATACTGCACAGTACTTCCCTGGATTCCAAGCTTGACCTTCTGGTTGGAGTGACACATTCAAATCTCGACCATCGGTCAGTCAACCATGGGCACCCTTGAATCACTAACATGGGTTCGTCGTTTTCTCGATGAAACACCAGGGGATTCCGAAATTGGTGGACGTGCACGGCAAGTTCCACAAGCCTGTTGGTCTCGAGTAGAACCTACTCCGGCTCCAAATCCTGAACTCTTGCTCTCGTCGTCTGTAATGGCAACTCAATTGGGTCTTGATACGTTGGATCAGATCGTTCTTGGTGGAGGGAAAGTCGTGGATGGAATGGATCCCTATGCACAACGCTACGGCGGCCATCAATTCGGTAATTGGGCTGGACAACTTGGTGACGGGAGAGCAATTACCCTTGGTGAAGTGCAATTACCCAATGAAGTTCTAGAATTACAATTGAAAGGAGCAGGATCGACTCCATATTCTCGATTTGCAGATGGAAAAGCCGTCTTGCGATCCTCTATTCGAGAATTCTTATGCAGTGAAGCAATGCATCATCTCGGCGTTCCAACTACACGAGCACTTTCATTGGTCTCAACAGGGGAAATGGTTCTACGAGATATGATGTATGACGGTAATCAAGCACACGAACAGGGAGCAGTTGTTTGCAGAGTTGCTCCAAGTTTCATTCGCTTTGGAAGTTTTCAAATCCATTCAGCCATGGGTGATATTCCTACGCTCAAATCCCTACTTGAACATACAGTGAAACATCATTTCTCAGGTCATGATGTAACGAATGATGCAGGACGTGTGAAATGGTTGAGTCATGTTGCAGAACAAACTGCTTTGATGATTTCTCACTGGATGAGGGTTGGGTTTGTTCATGGCGTTATGAATACTGACAATATGTCCATTCATGGCCTTACAATCGATTATGGTCCATATGGTTGGCTAGAAGATTACAATCCGGGATGGACGCCGAATACAACGGATTTGCGTACTCGCCGCTATCGATATGGGCAACAACCACAAATTGGTGCATGGAATGTTGCTCGTTTGCTTGAAGCCATGGTCCCCCTCATGGATGAACCAGAATTATTGCATAATGTACTTGAAGGGTATACAGAGGCATATTCAGCGCATCAAAATGAAATGTGGGCATCAAAACTTGGTTTAGACGAATTTAGAAATGATGATGAATCATTAATTCGAGATCTCAACGAATTGCTTCAACGTGTCGAAACAGACATGACGTTGTTTTTCCGATTGCTCTCCTCGATTCAAGAACCCGAAGTTCTTTTGTTGTCTGATGCCTTTTATGATACAGATACTATCCCTACAGACGAATGGAATGTGTGGCTTTCTTTATGGTGGGAGAGGGTCAATTCAGATCCTAATAAAGATGCGATGCGTTCTTCTAATCCCAAGTATGTTCTGAGAAACTGGATGGCACAGTTAGCCATCGATGCAGCAGAATCTGGAGATGTTTCTATTTGTGAGGAACTCTATACATTACTCAAAAATCCATACGATGAGCAAGTCGAGTTTGAAGAGAAGTGGTTCCAAAAACGACCAGAATGGGCTCGTCATAAAGTAGGCTGCTCGATGTTATCTTGTTCAAGTTAAGATTTGATGAAGGGTATGTACTCACCTTTCGTAGAGGAACTGCTATGAACAAACGAAGTTCACGGCTGTTTAATGAAGATTAGACTCCATCAGTTTCTCTCCAAATGTGGAGAGTTTTCATCCAAAGGGGATGTCAAAAAAGCCATTTGGGATGGAGATGTAACAGTCAATGATTCAGTCATCAAGAATATTGCTTACGAATTCAAGCCAGCTAAACGTACAGTCAAATACAGAGGTGTTGAATTAATCCTGCCCTCGAATGATTTGTATTTTCTCCTCAACAAGCCTGCAGGATATATCTGTTCCCGATTAAATTCACAGGAACTTGAACTCAACAAGACTTCTGTGTATGAACTCTTTCGAGATGCAGTAGAGCCATCTGTCTATGAAACGCTGGTCACCGTTGGAAGGCTAGATGAAGAGACAACAGGGTTTCTTTTGGTTACAACTGATGGAAAGTTAGTCCATTCCATAACAGATCCTGATAAGAAAATAAGGAAGACATATCGGGTTGAAACAGAATCGAAAATTACAGAACGACAACTCGAATCAATACGAAAAGGGGTATCTGTATCTGTTGTAGAATACGGTTCTCGTGAAATGTTTAGAACTCGTCCAGCAATCATTGAACTGGAACACAGATCATGCGCAATTCTCACCATTGATGAAGGCAAGAAACGTCAGATTCGAAGAATGTTCACTTCACTTGATAACCATGTCACTCAATTACATCGCCTTGGTACTGAAGGTATGCAGTTGGACGATTTTAACCTTGATGATGGAGAGTTCTGTACCGTCACTCGGGATGAAATTAATCAAGCAATATTCTCTTAGAATAAACGGTTCGTGAGATCGATAGAATACCGTATTCCTATAATGATGAGGATTGCAACGAAGACTTGCATAATTCTTTGTTCTGAAACTTTGGCGATTCCGACACGTGCTCCAGTATTAGCCGCAATGATTACCACAAATGGTAATATGAGAATTAGGATAATATTTGATTCAAGAACATCCCATTGACCCTGTTTCAGAGCGAATAAATGAGCGATGATTGAGAGAGGTATTACGCACATCATAAAGTGAAGGCTGGTTCCAATAGCTGTTCGGGATGGAAGGGAGCCATATGCTCTGAGTACTGGTACGTATATTGCGCCCGCTCCTATTGCAAGAACAGATGACAACATCCCTCCTATTCCAACACCTATGCGCAAGGGTGTTTTTGATGGATTCTCTTCTATTGAATCCTTTTTACTGCCACTGCGTAGGGTTTTGATGATTGCCCACGTAACAAAAATAAGGCTTAGGGTCTTGAATAGGGCGTCAAATGAGCCGCTTAAGGATGCCACTATGGCGACGCCTAATATCGCTCCAGGAATCGCTCCAAATAGGCCTTCTTTGAGGCGAAGGTCGGAATAAAAACCCTCTTTTCGATGACGTAATCCAGATCCATACGCAACAGTTCCCGATAAGCCCAGTGAAACGATGAGTAACGCTCCATCAATTTCCCATCCAGCACCATAGTGAAGAAGTGGGGCGAAAAGTAGCCCTCCACCTAATCCCAATGGAGCAAATAAGAACCCAATGGACGCACTGCCAACCAACACAAGGGCTATGGTCAATGCGTCCATGCTTGTTGGATATTGTTTCGGCATATCATATCAGCGGAATATTGCTATACTTTGATATGGTTTGCGCCTGTGCAAAGACCATGTCTGCAATGATAATCGGTTTAGTTGTTGGAGGATTTGTCCTTCTTGTGTTTGTGATTTGGTTCTTTTCAACATGGAATCGATTGGTACGTCTTGAAGAAAATGTCAACAAATCATGGGCAGATATCGATGTATTGCTCAAGCAACGATATGATATGATCCCAAACCTTCTTGCAACTGTTAAAGGATATGCAGCACATGAAAAAGAAATTTTTGATGCCTTTGCTGTGGCAAGACAAGCAGCAGCTGGTGCATTAGCTCAAGGTGACATCAAAGGCGTTGGTGCTGCAGAAAGCACACTTGCTGGGCTTATCCCACGAATCAACATGGTCGCTGAGCAATATCCTGACTTGAAAGCAAATGAAAACTTCCTTGATCTTCAGAGACAACTTGTCGCTCTTGAAAACCAAGTCGCTGATCGAAGAGAATTCTACAATGCATCTGCTACAAACTTCAATGCTGCTATTCAGATGATTCCTACGAACATCGTTGCTGGAATGAAAGGATGCGTACGCAGAGACCTTTTCGAAGTGAAAGGAATCGAGCGAGAGAACGTCCAAATCTCTTTTTGAGTGTAAGGATTCAAGCAAATCAACTCAAGTTGGTTGTATGGAGAGTCGTTAATGTTCCTCGTAATCGGTCACAGTCCTCTTGCCATAGAGTTGGCTCGTTGGTGTTCTAGGAGACGTCTTACGAGAATCGTTGGTCTTGCATACAAGATGGGAATTGTTGAGGACGTAGGGGAATGCGAAGTACTTCCACTCCCATCTGCAATGCTAGCTACTGAATTGCCAGACAGTGGGCATCATCCAACGGCAGTCATTCTTGTCGATGCAAATGTATTGAGTGATTCTGTACCTTTGGTCGCCCTTAGGGATCGATGGCCAGATGTGCCTCTTCTCACGACTGAAGCAGAAGGCATTGATGATTCAGTTGATGGTATTGATACAACTGAAATTATTGCTGCTGCTTATCGTGAAAAGATTCGTGCTTGGGAACGACATGCTGGAGCAAAGGTCCTTGAAACATATCTCAAAGGATTACCGAAAGAATCCAAAGTTGCCATCTTTTGTCACGACAATCCTGATCCAGATGCTTTAGCATCAGCACTTGCAATGGAAGCAGTGTGTTCCTCACTAGATCACATTCCAACAATTTACCATGGTGGTCTGATTGAACATCAACAAAATCAAGCAATGGTTCGTCTCCTTGAGATTCCTCTCCGTCGTATTATTCTCGACTGGGAACTGGATGATGTTCTCAATGAAGCCGATTGTATAGTAACTGTTGATTTCCACCAACCTGGTGCAAACAATGTCTTGCCTGAGGAATGTGTCCCACATATCATCATTGATCACCACAGTTCTGATAAGCCAGTTTCAGCCGATGTCGCTTTTCTACGCCCAGAATATTCAGCAACATCGTCC
>JABGWN010000299.1 GCA_018645535.1 Methanobacteriota archaeon | reverse complement strand
ACCAATTCGAGGATAGTTGTAGTGCATTCGAGAGCCGCCGAGTTCTTGTAGCAAATCAAGGAACATTTCCCGGTCTCTCATGCACCATGTCATGAGCGTTAGGTTACCGATGTCAGGTCCAAACGCTCCAAGCCACATTAAGTGAGAAGCAAGTCTTTGAATTTCTGCAGAGATAAGGCGAATGTATTCTGCGCGTTCTGGTACATCGACCTCAAGAAGATCTTCAGCAGCGTAGATGTAGGAATTCGCCCATGTCATTGCGCTAACGTAGCAAAGACGGTCACAGTACGGTGTAACTTGAGTGAAGTCACGAGCTTCTGCAATCTTTTCTACACCGCGATGAATGTAGCCAAGTTCAGCTTCAGTATCGACAACTGTTTCGCCATCGACCTTGACACGGAGTGTCCAAAGACCGTGCGTCATTGGATGTTGAGGTCCCATTGTAATCCACATTTGTGCCATGATATCACCTCACTTTACCCGGCCCTCATCTGCCGGCTTTCGCACGAAACCTTGTGCGTCATCATACATTTCATTGTAATCATGATATCGAATTTTGTGTTGCTTTTGCAGTGGATGGAATCCTTCCGGACTGTCGTGAGGATTGAGGACGCGGTGCATGTTTTTGTGACCTTCAAATTTGATTCCTACAAGGTCCCATGTCTCTTTTTCATTCCAATCTGCTCCAATCCATATGGATTGAATGCTTGGTACGGATGGCTCTCTCCCGTCAGGAAGATCGATAAGGACTTCAACTTCGAGAGGAATATCCATTCCTTCAAGACGTTCTGCCTTCAAAACATCAGAAGTGAACGGTTCAACATCACGGATTGGTTGTCGTAGGAAATGGTATACTAGGCCCCATGTGCGATCTCCCCCTTCAGGGTAATGCGTTCCTGTAACCATCGAACAGTAGTTGATTCCTGCATCGAATCGCATCCACTTAGCCAATGCAACCCAGTGTTGAGGTGGACAGGTCATGCGGACAAATGCGAATTTTACAGCATTGCTGTGATGCTCGATTGAAACGGCTACGCCAGAGCCTCCAAATCGTTCTTCTGCTTGTTCTAGGAACGCTGAAGCAGCTGCTTCATTTTGCTCTGAGGTGATGCTCATGCCCATTTCAGTCCTCTCCTACAATAACTGGCTTTTCGCCATCTCGGCCTGTGCTTGGTGCACCGCCGATTCGAATGATTTTCTCTCTTAGAAGGCCAAAGCCGTCGATGAGAGCCTCTGGGCGGGGCGGGCATCCTGGAACATAGACGTCAACTGGAATCACCGTGTCAACTCCTTCGAGAATGTTGTATGATTGAAAGTAAGGTCCACCAGAAATAGCACATTCCCCCATTGCAATACAGTATTTTGGTTCTGGCATTTGCTCCCAAAGACGGACGACTTTGTCGGCGAACTTCTTGCTGATTGGTCCATTGACGAGAAGAACGTCGGATTGTCGAGGGGATGAACGGAACAGAACACCAAAACGGTCTCCGTCAAAACGAGGCGTTGCTGCTGCTGCCATTTCAATAGCGCAACATTTGATTCCCAAGTGGAGTGTGAAGAGGGATTTACGCCCGCCCCAGTTGAAAAATCGACCAGCAAGAACTGAAAGAAGTTGCTTGATTTTCGTAGCCTTAAGCGCCTCATCAGTTACGTCTCCGACCACTTCAACGAGTGCTCGGCTATTGAATGCCGTGTAGTTTTCTCCAGATTCTGCCATGATCTCACCTCAGATGTAAATTCGTCCTCGCTTACGGAACACATACCAAACGCCTAGGGACATGATTGCGAAGAATACTCCTAGCACTGCAAGTCCAGCTTCAGCATTTGCAATATCGCCATCTGCTGTTGATGTTTCTTGAGCAGTAACCATACCGCCCAAAACAAGGAACATGAATGCTACATCGAATACAAGGAAAACAATAGCATACCAGTAATATTGGAAGTGGAACTGAATCATCGCATCTCCGATCGGTTCGCTTCCACATTCGAATGTTGAAAGTCGACGAGGATAGAGGCTGTGATCCCTCTCATATCCTTCAAGAAGATACGACCTGGTGATGTGCGGTCGAGACGGATCAGTACGTGGACGAAGAGCCCATGACATGATGAAATTCGTCATTGGCATAAGGATGCCAACCACTGTAAGGAAAGCAATTGAAAGATAGGCGCTTGGAACCGAACCTGCATCGACCATTACACATCGCCTCAGAAAGCATGCGCTCTCTAAATAATCCGACTTGAATACCCACCATAAGCGTTCCCAGTCAACCACGCGTAAAACAGGGCTTGATTGGGGGGTTTCTGAAATGGTAAAATCGTTAGTTCAACTACGACGACTGATAAGGAATCCGAGAAGGATGAGGAAGACGAAACCGCCACCAATTGCTGCGACAGTCGTGTCCTCTGCGAACCCAAAGAGCGATGATTCAACATCACCGGTAACAGAGAATTGTTGGTTCGTACGCCCAATTACCCCAATCTCCTCGGGTTGAGCTGAAATGGTGAAATCAAAGGTATCTTCGAACTCTGCGTTAAAGGGGGATTTCACAGTAACTGTGATGTTTTTGGTTTCGCCTTGGTCGATCCAGCATTCAAGACGATTAACTTCGACGAATTCACAGTCGTCATCGTTATCAGGACCGTCAAGATTAATCATCCATCCTCGAAGGTTGTCTGAAGAAAAGATTTCAGTCATCGTCCTGACATTTCCATCATTACGAATCTGAACATTAAACTCCAACGGCTCAGGATATGTTATTTCGAACGAATCTTGATTCGGTTGAAGTATTTGGAGGTTGAAAATCTCCTTGACGCTAAGGGAAATCATTGCCGCCCCACTGCGGTTTGCAGCATTTGATTTGCTTGTTACAACGATGTTTAAATTGCCACCTTCACCAGTGAGAGTTGCTTGATTGACATCAATTTTGAGTTCCAGATACATTTCGTATGGACGGACATTATGCCCTTGGCTCAAGTTCAGTGTAAACAGCATCTCCTCCAATGCTGCATTTTCTGTATTCTCAAGATAGGGTGATCCCGATGCATCAGTAACAAAACGGCTGTTGTTTTCATCCCAGATGCCAAAACCAAACGGAATGGCCAATTCGTCGCCGATAGGCAAGCCAGTTGAATAGATCGTTCGTGTTGCTATGCCTGTAAGGCCTGTGAGTTCAATCACTGCAATGTCATCACCGTTACCCATATTCCGTAGCCAAAGACCGATTGTTTCATCATCACCTGGAGCGAGAATTAGTTCACCAGTTCGACCGTCAAGCCCACCATTTTCGAGTCGAATATCCATCGCATAATCACGAGTTGTGAGAAACGCTGTAAATTTCAACTCTCGTTGATTATCTGGAATGCCATCAGAATCACCATCAATACTGTTCGAGTCACCTTTGTTGGTAACCCTGATCGTCAAAGTGGTATACTCGTCTGAATCTGTAACTGTAACAACACAGAAAATTTGCTTGGACGTACGTGCATCAACTGCGATTTCAGTAAACCGGTTCCCTGCAGTATCCTCGAAGTAAAAGGTCCATCCAGGCGAAGCTGTTTGGCTGATGACGCTTAGTCTGAAACTATCTTCCACGTTCCCAATATTATCGATTTCAAATGGGAATTTGACTTCATTATTTTTTTTACCAGTTTGCGTCATCGCGGTCGATATAGCCTCGAATTCATGAACAGCTGCAACCGAGACTGCGAGAGTCACTTCATCGTAGGCTTGGCCGCCTGATGAAGGTGAGACTGAAAGTACAATGTTCACGACCTCAGTCGCTAACGCATCCGTTGGTAGAGAGACGGTGACATCAACCGTATCTTTTCTCTGAGGCGTATGCTTGGAATCGAGTGAAATGACGTTCTGATCCAATTCAACGCTCCATCCCGCTGGTAAAGAAGAAGGGGTAATTCTGAAGTTATCTACACCATTCCCAGTATTCTCGACTGTGACTGATGTTGTCGCACTCGTGCCTGGTTCTATGTTGTTAAGTTGAGAAGAAGTCATTGAAATCGTTGCACCATAGGACTGCCCTACGATAATTGTCAATTCAGAACTACATTTTACGGTTGTACCATCTTTGCCTTGAATGATGATGGTTTGTTCTTCCCCTGCTGTAACAGAGTCATCCGGAGTGACTTTGAGATTGAATTCCTTGCTTCCACTCCCTCCATCATAAGGCAGTAATCCGCTGGTACCTCCAACGAATGCTACCCATCCAGCCTTTGGACCAGCAGCAGCAGCTCGAATTGTCCAATCCGAATTACCGTCATTGGAAAAGATGGCTCTCAGTGAAGCGTCAGCATCGGGTTCAATGCTAATTGTTGTTTTCGTGAGGCTTAGATCGCATTCCTTCAAAACTGGAACTGTAATATCAAATTCTTGCGTATCAGAAGTGTTACCTGTCGGGTCTGAAGATACTGTTCCAGTAATCTCCCAGCAGTACTTATCGGCTTCTTCTTCGTTATCTATGTCAAGGGAAACAATGACATCTTCTGTTTCATTTGCATCGAGTGAGACCGAGGTCTCCGATAAATCAGGGGTTAGGCTACCCGGGTCTGAACATGCGCCATCCGTCACCTCTTCGACCACCAGATTAACATCTGTTTGTTGTTGACCAGTATTTTCGACGACCAGAACCCATTCCGTAGTCTCTTCTCCGCCCCATGTCTTAGTGGAGACGACCATCGACAAATCAACACCGAAAAGAGCATTGCCGGACCCATCACCAGCGGTTGTCGTCACTGTTGAAGTTTCAGTGGCAGGTTGGCCAGGTACTTCTGGGGGCTCTGGAGATTCTGTTGCAGTGGCTGTAACGGTCGTATCACAAGATGATTCTGCGTTGATTGTTAATGTAACAGTCATGGTT
>JABGWN010000298.1 GCA_018645535.1 Methanobacteriota archaeon | reverse complement strand
CGTTCATCATGAATGGCTTCGCATCTGGGTCAACAAACCATGGACGTGAGATTTCCCATGCTTCAATCCAAGTTACATCCCCGTCTTGTGATAATGGGTGCTTATCAAGTTGAAATCCACGACCATCTGGTGCTGGCCATTGAGGTCGAGCCCCATTTCGCCATCCCTGAAGAATCGTATCCGATACAGTAGCGAGGCATTTTTCAACCTCATCAATATGCATTAGGATGCCATTGGTTGCCATCATGTGGCATCGATCGATATCAACATCTTCCCATTGACCCGCTTTCCTGTCGTGCTTGGACCATTCGAGTTTCATACTTTCCAATGATGAATTGAGATGTGTTTTTACTCTCTCAGATGCCCAGCTAAGTAGTTCTTTTTTGTTCTGTGGCCAGTTTTTTTCAGGAAGGGGAAGGAGTTGTTCGGCGGGCCAAGATCCTTCATGATCACGGTTTGGGCGACCTTCATCATCCAGCGGTGTTGGAGCATAAACATCTGAAGGCGCAGAGGCCATGACGAAGCAAGGAGATTCTTTCAGTGTTTGACAAATAGCTTCTTCAACAGCCCTGCCAACGAATAAAATTGGGATTTGGGGCATGACTAAACGACGAACTTTCTCATAGAACCATAGTCTAGGGCACGCGTTCCAAGCATTTACTTGACTTGCAGATAACCTGTTGTAATTCCCTATCGAATCTGATTCAGAGTTCGGTAAACAAACAGGCATACGGAGTGGTAAAATCCACCCCTCAAATACTCTTGGTCGTAAACGCTGGAGTTTGGTGTTCGATTCTTGTTTTACGAACATCGATTCTTAGTTGAATTAAACCGGCTCTCCAACCAAGTTCTGCTCCAATAAGTCGTATCCTGTTCCCCGGACGCATCGATCGTAGACGCTCACTTATGGCAGAACCAAAGGCTACGACTTCGACAATGTGCTCACCATCCCATAGGTGGAAACTGAGCATAGACCAAGGTTTAGCATCGAGACGAACTCCATTTTGCTGGCGTATTGCCACGACTACACCTTCGACATTTGCTCGTGTTCGAAGCAGTCCAATTCGAGTTCCCTTTGGTTCTCCTTCTTTGCGTACTCGAATATTGGAGTTATGTTCTACATACAGCCTTGGTTGATCTCTCCATACACCAGGCAGTGCATTTTCGATGATGACATCATTTTGTTCACAATCATGAAGATGAGGAAACGCTCCTGGCTCTGCTTCCTCGATAGCAATTGTTGCTTCTCCTGCTCGAAGCATTGCTCCAAGTACAGGTTCATTGAAGTGGTTTGGTAAAGGGCCCCATTGAGCAATTAAATTGCCTGAAACATTGACGCGAGATGGGATTTCACCCAGAGGAACGCATGGAGATGAAATTGAATTCCCTTCGATCATCCTTGCTCTTAGTTCCTCATCCATTGGTCCAGCGGACTCCATATTCGAATGTGTCAATGAACACCAACCACAACCAGCAGATTCCCCATCACATGCGTGGGTAGTATCCGGTTCTTCAGATTTTTCAATCGCTGGCAGAATCGATGCACCTTCTCCCATTGTTCTCATGATGTTGTTAATTGTGAAAAACTCCTCGTCCATTGAAGTAAGTTCTTCTTTACTAGGCGCTTCATAGAGTATTCTTTCTTTTGAGGAGAGATACCATCCTTCCATATTTTGAACGTGTTTTTGTTCATGAGTTCGCTCCCAGAGCCAAGCATAAAATCTGAGTTGATGTTGGAGGCTTTCCGAAAAGCGTCCTCCTGAGTGGCCTGATTTGATGTCAACGAGGCGAATGTTTCCATCCCATCTCAGAACAAGGTCAAGTTCTCCAGCAGCCCATCCTTCTGGGTGAAACATTCTCTGAGGTTGGTGGACTCTAGGATCTTTGAACCATGGTCTTGCAACTTCCCAGGCTTCATTCCATTGAATTGGACTTTCTGCATCCATCCACTCAAACGGATGGTCGGAGTTCCAGTCTCGAGCGTGCAATGATCGTACTTTCTCAGGAACTGGGAAATGTGGTTTAGATCCAATTTTTGGAGTTGGAATCTCATAGGGTTCAATACCGGTACGAAATTGTTCAATATACGGGCCTCCATTTCCATCATAACATCGTTGAATTTCTTCAAGGAAGAGTTCCAATCCATTGTAGAGTTTATTTTGAAAGTCTTGAACGTCAACGGTCGACCAATCAGAATCATCACGTTTCCATAAGGAATTCTCCCAAGTCTCTAGTCCAGCATCCCACGCCTTTTGGGCCTCTTGATCAGCCAATTCATATGCCCATTCTCTTAATTCATCAATTGATTCCATTGGACCAGGCCGATTCATCATGACGTTACAAAGGGCATCTTCAATGACAATTCCCAGAACTTGGCCAATTGATTTTGGTGATGAAATACCAACTTTTCGAGTCAGATACCATTGCCGAGTACAGCGTAAGTACGTTGTAAGTCCCGATGCGGATAGTCGTGAACGACTTCTCCCCAGTGGTCCGCCTTTTGGAGGTGTACCGACTGGCATATTGACCGCTCGTAGTTGTTCCCTTTAGACTCTCTTCATTTTCTATGCCTATCTGACATTGAACGAATAAAAGTCTCCGATTTCCCTTTGTTCACGATCTTTTCGACTTTCCGATTTATTAATCCGTGGACGCTTAGAATCATGATCTCTGCGGAATGTTACGTTAACATCGTTTAGGAACCGATTCATTCCCTCACGCAGGGAATAAGGCCCCATTGCCTTCCCCTTTACGCCACCTTCGCCTTCGAAAACCAGCAAGGAATCGCTAACAATGTCGATGAAATAAACGTCGTGATCGATGACAAATGCCGATTTTTCATTCGCTTCCATCGTCCTACGGATTGCCTTAGCGGCTTCCATACGCGCATTTGCATCGAGATGAGCTGATGGTTCGTCAAGAAGGTACAAGTCGGCATCTCTTCCAAGACAGAGCGCGATTGCTACAGCTTGTCGTTCACCGCCTGAGAGTTTCTTCACACGCTTAGGCAACAGGGAATCGACCCCTAATGCTCGTATCACATTGACGTTGAATTCACCACTTCGCCATCGCATCCCTAATTCGCTATCGAGCCACATTTGGACAGTACAATCCATATCAGCATCAATGTGTTGAGGCTTGTATGAAATTTTTGCATTTGCTGTAACCCAACCGCCATCATATTCATGTTCGCCAGCTAGGATTTTGATCATTGTCGATTTTCCAGTTCCATTGGGGCCAACGACACCGACAACTTCCGAGCGATGAACAGATCCTTCACCAGTTGATAATTCAAAGGAACCTAGTTTCTTTTCGAGGTCGCCCCATTGAACGACAACACTGCCCGTTTCAACAGATCGTTCATGATGCTTGAGGAAACGAATTGGTTTGTCTCGAATTCGAACGTTTTCCTCGACTAAGAATCCATCAAGATATGCATTAATTGCAGTTCGTGTGGAGCGAGCTGGTGTAAATATTCCAAACGCTCCTTTCTGTCCATAGACGATATGGACAAGATCTGCAAGTACGTCGAGAACCGCTAAATCGTGTTCAATGACAATCACGCGCTTTGTTTCGGACAATTTTTGAATGATTCGTACAATTCGCATTCGTTCGTGAATGTCAAGATATGAAGACGGTTCATCGAAGAAATAGACATCTACATCTCGTAAAATCGTTGCGCAGATAGCCATTCGTTGTAATTCTCCGCCAGAGAGTTGCTGGACAGTTCGGTCCAGTAAGTGATCAATTCCTAAGGCGACCGTCATCTCATCGAACATATTGCGTTCATCGACTCGTCGTAGCAATTCTTCGACAGTTCCTTGAACACGTTTGGGCAATCTGTCGACATTTTGTGGCTTTAGTGCTACTTTGATTCTACCATCGCGAACAGCCATAAAGAAATCACGAAGTTCACCTTTTGGAAGGGAATCAACCACATCTTCCCACCCTGG
>JABGWN010000297.1 GCA_018645535.1 Methanobacteriota archaeon | reverse complement strand
TGTGTCATCTTACGCTGTTCGCTCAGACGCCCAGAAAAATATGTTTTAGCAGGATTGACGTGAATGAAGTGCCCGTGCTCTTTGACGCGCGTTTGCGTTGTTGTCGAACCATCTCTCGATTCAATGGTTCGTAGGTTTCGAATTCTGAATTCTCCATCGACACCTTCATCGTGACAGATGATACGTACATTCGGATATTGTTTGAGCATCGCTTGAGCGATTTCATGTTCGATGCTTTCAATCTCTTCAGGAATCTTGATCAAGAGGACATCGCCTTGTATTTCATACGATTGAGGAAAATGAATTGTTTTGTTCTCACCAAGTCCTGAAGGGAGATGTTCGGTCCAGTGTTGGGGTTTTCTCAATGTACCAACTTCATCAGTAATCTCAAATCCGTCCCAAACGGCATCACCAATCAAGGGGGCTGAATCGTTCAAGGGAATCCCGCGATGATCGCCAAGAGGGAGAACGCCTGAGCCGATTTCATACCAGTTGTTTTCCTTGCATCGCTCGACCCAAAATGCCGTTTTAGCACTCGGCACCCTCAAATGACGCATGTTCTTCGCTAACATGTCGCAAGTATGAGGTTTGAGGATGACTGATGGCAAAAAAACCGGTTTGGCTCTGATAGGAATCGGCCCCGGCAAGGTATCTTCAATGACTCTTGAAGCAGTTGATTTAGCTCGTCATGCTGACATACGTCTCTATGAAGCCTACACCGCATTATGGTCCGAAGAAGCTCTTGTCGAATTGGAAGTGGAAATTGGGCCTATCCAGCGCATCATGCGTCCTACTATCGAACAGCCTGAGGACTTGCTTGAAATGGCTAAGAATCAACTCGTCGCAGTGCTCGTAGTTGGAGACCCTATGCAGGCCACTACCCACATCGATCTGCAACTACGGGCTGAAAACGCTGGTCTTTTGGTGCATATTGTACATGGAATTTCAATTACAACACTTGTCCCGGGTGTAACCGGTGTTTCAAATTACAAATTTGGTCGCTCTACTACGTTGACGTACCCCTACGGAGAATGGATTGCGACCTCTCCACTCGAAGTTATGTTGCAGAATTATTCACATAATTTGCATACACTTGTGCTTTTTGATCTTGACCCAAGTGGAGCAGGTACTGGTGATCAACGCCCAATGCAAGCCCCTGATGCTGCAGACAGTATTGCAAAGATGGTCGCTAAATACAACGAAATGGAACTTACTGAAGAACAAAGAGAAAATATTGGCCAAATCGGGGAATTCGAAGTCGTTCTATGCAGTGATTTAGGTACGGATGACCAACGACTTCAAACCACAACAATTGGGAATCTTAGTACCAAAAGCAGCGGGAGATTGAATTGTATGGTGTTGTTAGCCAATTTATCCGAGATTGAGCGAGAAGCTGTAAATCGATGGAAGTGATTGATATGAGCAGCCAAACTGGAATCCTTGTCTCGTTTTTGATCTTCTTAGGTTTCTTTGCAGCTGTTGGCCTAGCCAGTATGCGCGTTAAACAGGACACTACTGACGACTATCTCGTTGCTGGACGTGGGATGAATCCTGCTCTCGCTGCACTTTCTGCAGTAAGTACTTGGAATTCGGGATACATGTTCATCGGATTTATTGGATTTACCTACACGATGGGTTATTCTGTAATTTGGATTGGTTTGTTTTCAACCGTAGGTCAACTGATTGCATGGGCATGGTTGTACAAGTTTATCCAGAAGGAAGGAAGCGAACGTGGCGTTCGTTCATTGTCATCACTCGTTGCAGACAAGGCAGGGGCGCCTGAGGCGAAACTTGCTGCAGTCCTCTCGGTATTCTTTCTCTGCATATATGCCGCTGCCCAGTTAACAGCGGGCGGCAAGGCATTGTTTGTCATGATGGGGTGGGATGAACTTATTGGAATTCTTATCGGATTTGTTCTCGTCGTAGCTTACTGTTACGCCGGAGGGATTCGAGCATCTATTTGGACGGATGCTGCTCAATCTTGTGTTATGATAGTTGGATCTACTATTCTATGTTTCATTGCCATCGGTAAAGTTGGTGGTTTCTCTGGACTCAATGACGGGTTGGCGGCGCAGAGTTCGAATCTTACGAATCTTCTTCCTCCCGATTTATCCTTTGGAATCAGTCTCTACGTCTTCGCCTTCTTCCTTGGAGGATTAGGTGTTGCGGGTCAACCCCAGGTTGTATCTCGTGTCATGACACTCGATTCTGATGAAGACCGCAAGAAAGCGATGATTTGGTTCTTCGTCTGGCAAACACCGTTCATTATCATCATGCTAATTATTGGACTTGCAAGTCGAGTCTTATTCAGTGCAGCAGAGTATGATGCTGAATTGAGCCTACCAAAAATGGCAATGGAAACGATGCCTGCGATTGGTATTGGAATGATTCTCGCATCGATTTTCGCAGCTACAATGTCCACTGCAGACAGCCAAGTATTGGCATGTACTGCAGCGATTACAGATGACATCAAACCCGAATGGAATCAAGATCACAAGAGAACGAAACAAGTGACTCTGGTCGTAGCAGCATTTGCAACTGCTATCTCAATCGCTGGATTGTATGTTCCTGGAGGCGATTCCGTGTTCACCCTAGTTGTTCTTGCAGTCTACGGTTTAGGAGGCGTTTTCATCCCCCTTCTTATTCTGCGATGGAGCGGCTACAAACCTGATTCAACGCATTCGATTGTGATGATGACTGCGGCTTTTGCTGGCGTAATTATTTGGGGGTTGCTTGGCTATGGTGAGGACATCTTCCCGTCCGTTCCCGGAATGGGTGCTGCTTTCCTGATGCACTTCCTCATGTGTGCATTTAGAGATGCATCAGATTCAAACTCATTGGGTCGATTCAAGATAACTGATGCTCGGAAGAATCAGATGGTCAGTTTCGGTATTGC
>JABGWN010000296.1 GCA_018645535.1 Methanobacteriota archaeon | reverse complement strand
TATCCGCCTACTTGTCGGTCAACCAGACCTGCCATTTGGGCGAAATCAGATTCTGATAACCCCATCTTCTGGGCCTTTAGGAGCGAATTCTTCGATTCGCGTGCAGCTCTCTTTTTCTTCTTCTTCTTTCTTCTACGCCGAATGAGAAGAACCAGCAGAATAAGCACGACAGCGGGGTATGCCCAGAATTGGCCTAAGAGATACATCCATGTAACTCCTAGACGTAATGTTACATCATCATCAAGATCGCCAGGGGGTATCGTGTATGTGATCACTTGACGACCTTCATCATCTGTCGAGAGTTGGATATTTCCTTGACTGGAGGTTGCCTCTATCGTTTTGATCCCTTTTGGAAGAGTAATACTGGTTGGGCCCGTTAATTCGAATAATCCGCTATCTTCAAAAATAGGTACTTTAGAATCACCTAACTCAGTTAAAGATTCTCGCACTGGGTTCAGATTCGATGTGGAAATTACAATCCCTTCCTGATCCTCAGGCGGGAATGAAACACCATCCGCAGATACGAAACTTGATGATAATATTGTTGAAATTCCTTCAACCATTGTCACCATCGGTTGAAGGAATGGAGTACGAATTGAATTCTCAGTAATAATCGAAAATGTGAGTAAGTCAAAATTTCCAGAAAACAAATCAGACCATGGACTCGAAATGGCCATTGTATAACGAACCGTTGGAATCTTAATACTCAGACTTATTCCAATCGTATCATTGACAATAGGCCCTGGCGACCCTAGGCCCGTCAAACTCGTTTGGACTTCGAAATCGCCAATATCGACATGATCGATACTAATATCTTCAACATCCATTAATTCCTCTGCTGCTATTTGAATTTCATTCGTTAATTTCTCGCCGACATCTGTTCCGAATTGCATCAATCCCTCATTTGTTAATTCTAATATGAGTAAACGTTCTGGAGGGCATTGACTTTCCGAAACACTGGTATCCAAACAGAAATCAAATGTTGTTGGGTTATCAACACCTCCTATGAGATCAATAAGCAAACGTAACAAATCACTCGGAATAGCCTCCATTTGAACTGTTGTTGAACCAATATCTACCGCCCCTACTGGAACCGCAATTCGATGAATGACTGCATTTGCCTCCAAACCAAATTCAAACGAAACGGATTTTGTAAATTCGTTGATGTCAAACGTTCCAAAATCAATATCCACTTCAGTAGAGACACATGTAACGTCTGTCTTCTTACAAATAACGTCTCCGCTTTCACCGATAATCGGATGGTTGTACTTGTATGGATTCAGCCCAGATATTGAGATTGGATTTGTGTTATCACCTTCTGATGTATATGTGAAAATAAAACGGTCATTGCCGTCAATTGTTTCAAGCCACCTTGGTAAAATAATCTCAAGAGTTATCGCAGCATTAGGGAAGTTTGCTGGAACAATGGTTTCTAAGAAAGAAGTATCAATCTCAGACTCAATAGATATTCCTGAATCCATTATTTTGCGCAAGTCTTCTTCTTCCAATCCATCTAGAATAGGAGAAATATTGATTCCATTCGATTTGATATTGTCTGGAAGTTTATCCGTTATGAAATCAATTAAAGTAAGACTGAATGTATTGCTTGTTGAATGGAGGTAAATGGGGTGATCATACCCCATCGCAGTAGGTCCTTTCACACAATATGTTAGTGTTTGAGGCGGAGTGACTGTTTCTGAACATCCCACAGAATGCGTGTAATTTAATCCGCCAGCTGGCCCTTCAATCCCGCTAGCAACAGAATCACTTACCCAAGTCAAGGGATTCATTTGAATGTCTTGATCTCCAGGTAAAATATCTGAGAATTCGGTCGCTATTGTATCAACTGGAAATTGTTCCGTAAAATCCTCTAATGGAGCAATGCCGTTCTCATATGCAAGACGAATTCCATCGGAAGTAATCTGAGGAATTGTAGCAAGTTCGGACAACTCGACAAGAGAGATTCCCCAGTCCTCCATCGTCGCTTGGTCAAGATAATTTAACCCGGCAACAAAGTCAATTTGAACTGCTTGCTCATCAAAAAGATCTACAGTTAAATGAAGCGATAGAGATTCATCATTCGGATCAAGTTCGACCACTTGAGTGGTTGATGAATCACGATATGCCATGGTAAGGCTCACGGTTTGGTCAATGCGAGGACCTCCGACCCCTGCTAGAAGATTATCGACTGTCCATTCACCTGCAAAGTAAGCAGGAGGGCCTGGTCGTGCAGCAACCGAACCGTTACTATCGACGCCAATGATTGTTGCATAATCTGGTGGATTGATAGAAAATGTAGAGGCATGGCCTGGTTCAGCAAAAACTTCGAACTTTGTCGTTAATTCTGAACCCATAATCAAGAGACCTTGATACGCTCTTTCCAGGTCTAAATCTGAATTATTGAGAAGATTGAAGGTGCTGGTTGACAGACTAATATCGGCTATTGTTGAGAAGCATAATGGAGGGTCAAACACATTGTTTTGACTTGCTCCTTCAGCTCCATGTACCGAGTCAATTGAGGCATCGGTTGTGCAAGGGAT
>JABGWN010000051.1 GCA_018645535.1 Methanobacteriota archaeon | reverse complement strand
GTAGGATTCTCGGTAGTTTCGAGTGATTTCAAACGCCATGACCTTTGCACATCCGTAAGGAGAACGTGGATGGAATGGTGTTTCTTCAGATTGTGGAACTTCTCGAACCTTTCCGTATTGTTCGCTTGAACCTGCTTGGTAGAATCGGCAACCAGGCGAATGCTTTCGAATCGCTTCGAGGCACCGAAGTGCTCCAAGTCCAGTAATATCTGCGGTCATCATTGGAGATCTCCAAGATTCTGGAACAAAGGACATTGCCCCGAGATTGTAGAATTCATCTGGTTTGACTTGATGAACTGCGTTATCAATTGAGTTCTGGTCAGCAAGATCGCCGTTGAGTAGATGAAAATTACCGTTACTCATCAAGTGGTTGATGAGGCTACGTCCCAGGCTTGGCTGGGACACTCTTCGAACCAATCCATAGACGGTATATCCCTTCTCGAGGAGTAATTCTGCTAGGTATGAACCGTCTTGGCCGGTGATTCCCGTGATGAGGGCAGTCTTTTCGCTCATAAAGAATGGTAAACCGTTCCTCTTTTGAAGGCGTCGGAATTACGGTTGAACCGGAACATCAACTGAGATACAAATATACTAAAGCAGAGAGGCATGCCCTAGAAGAGTATATTATGTACACGTTGAAGGGAAATTTATGCTGGAAGTAAAAGATTTGACCAAGAGTTTCGGTTCAGGTTCGAACAAATTACAGGTCCTCAAAGGCGTTGACATGACCATCACA
The DNA here is from genome assembly GCA_018645535.1 of Methanobacteriota archaeon. Lineage (GTDB taxonomy): Archaea > Thermoplasmatota > Poseidoniia > Poseidoniales > Poseidoniaceae > MGIIa-L2. Next base: position 3,207 of record JABGWN010000051.1, on the reverse strand, counting down.
AAAGGTGAGATGGTTGCTCTAATGGGGCCTTCCGGTTGCGGCAAATCCACATTACTGAACATCATAGGAGGCCTTCTTTCTGCAGACAGTGGAGAAATCGATCTTGAAGGGCGAAAGTATGGCCGCCAGAAACCGTCTGATGTCGTCGATGTTCGACGAAAGGGAGTTGGTTGGATTTTCCAAGATTTTCATCTTGTTCCATCATTATCTGCGAAGGATAATGTCGCTATGGCTCTCGAACTCTGTGGCTACAAAAGCGAAGAAGCTGAAGAACGGGCTGTTGCTGCTCTAAACGAAGTCGGTCTTGGCGATCGAACGCATCACATTCCAGACCAGTTAGCTGGTGGTCAACAACAACGCGTTGCGATTGCTCGAGCGATTGCAGGAAAACGTTCTATTCTTCTTGCTGACGAGCCCACAGGGAACCTTGATATCGCCAGTGGTAAGGAAATTATGGAACTGTTCAAAAAACTCTGCAATGATGAAGAAAATCCAATTTCAATTCTGATGGTTACACACGATCCAGACCTTGCAACACAAGCAAATAGAATGTTGCTTCTACGTGAAGGGAAGACATTTGCAAGCGATATACGAAGCGCTTGGGGAATAGAGGAGGAATGATTCTATGACTGAAGAAGTAGAACAAAAGTCCGTTGAACCAAATGAAATCAAAGAGAATGGCCGTCTTGGTACGTTTATTCATCGAGTTAGAGAATTGCCTTCGAATTACAGAATGGCATTAATCAGTTCATGGCGAAATAAGGAACGGGGTCTTGCAGTCTTTGCGGGTGTCTTCCTTGCATCCCTTGTCATTACAACAGTTCTTTCCTACGGCGTTGGATTGAGTCAGATTTTCCTTGCCACTTCACTTGAGGGTGAACCTGTTGATGCTAAGATTGAATTCGATCGTAAACCAGCATATGGAACTGAAGGCTGGACAAATAATTCCTCAGTGATGATGGAAGTGTGTGATGAACTTGTTGCAGATTTCGTGGAATTCACTGATTGTGCCTTGACGTTAGGTCGGCAAGGAATTCATGGCGGCGGTTTCTTCAATCAAGATTTCATTGTAGCGCAGCCTCTAGAAATGCGTTCAATGGAAGCAAATGAGAATCCGTTATGGGAGGATATAAAATTCAATTATCCTGAACTTGAAGATGCTGGACCACCGATCTCCGAAATGCGTGGAATTCGATTCATGGGTCCAGGTGCTTTTGACGGTGAATTAGCCGATCGATTTGGTGGAAACATCATCGATGGGCTTGGAGAATGGCCTTCTCCAGAGGTCATGGAAGAGCAGCGCGGTTTGATTCTTCCATCCAACATTGTTTCCGATGCGAGGGCTGATGTTGGAGATAAAATCGACAGCCTTTCCTTCGTTTATGTTACACAAACAGCAGAACTCGGTTCTGATTCAATCACTCCAGACAACTGTGCTGGCGAAATCACAAGCGAGAGAAACGAACAAACATATTGTCGTGAAGAATTTACAATTGAGAATCTCACTATCTTAGGCGTTTACGACCCATGGGACTTCGGCAACCCAACCCTACCTCCTAACCCTGTATTCGCTTCTCTCAACACGTTATCTGATGAACAACAACGTACTCTCATCGATAACGATCACATCTATCTCTCAATGTCTGTGAACCGCTCCCTTATTCCGTCTTCTTCGACAACAGAAGCAGCAGAATGGCTTGAAGACCTAGGTATGAGAGTCGGTGACCAAGAATATGCAAACGGTACAGTTGAAGTGTTTTACTTTGATATCGTAAGCGGTACAATCACCTTCTTGCAAATTTTCCTTGGCCTTATCCAGGCGTTTGATTACATCATTATGATCCCAATTGTTGTTCTATCAATCGCAGTATTGATTTACGGTTTGGTCTTAAGTCTTGAACAACGAAGACGAGAAATCAGTATTCAGCGTGTCATTGGAGCTGATACTCAACGATTGAGCGGAATGGTTCTGCTCGAACTATCTGTAATCGCTTTCGCAGGATGGGTAGTTGGCTACATACTTGCAATGATTGCCGTACCGATTGTACTCTCCGCTGTAGGATTCTTAGTGTTCTCTGAACTGACAACTGAAGTAAATCCGGCTTTGTCATTTGCAGCAACACTCTTCACAGCATTTGCAACACTCGGTGTGGCACTGCTCTTTGGACGCAGTCGTACACGTGAATTCATTGAAATGGAAATAGACGAAGGTGTGCGTACAGTCGCCAAGAAACGCCCTCCTCGACGTTGGTTGCATTGGACAATGTTTGCTATTGGTATGCTCTCGTTCACTGATACTGCTCTTGAGCAAAATGGTAGCGAAGATGGTCTGTATTCGAACTTCTTCCTCGAAGGACTGTTCGGAATATTCGGACCTTTCTTCTTGTGGATTGGTGGAGCGCTTCTTCTTGCATGGCTTGGTGCCAAAGGCCCTTACATCATGCAGTTCATCTTCGGAAAGACTGCGTTATTGAAGGATGTCAAGCGCGGATTGAAAGGTTCAGGTTCTTCCGAATCCATCAATAGACTCTCTGTCATTATGCTTCTCACGCTATCGATTGTAACTCTGGCAGCAGTTCAGGGATACACAGGGACGCTCGTCGATGAGAGAACCGCTGATGCAAATGTAGGTTCTGAAATGCAGATAGTCATGGATGGGCCACGGAACCAATCCCAAGTTGAAACTGTTCTTACTGAATACTATCCTGATGGAGAAATTGTTGCAATGACCGTTCCTCAAATATTACTCAGTCCAACAAGCGGCGGAGATGCATATCTGACCTACGTTCTGATGAATAACAGCGATGACGTGTTACGATGGAATCAACAAGCAATCCCAGGGGATGGTTCAGATCCTTCAATCTATGGAGGTATGACCTTCTCAGCTGGTGAAGAAGCAGCATATGGTTTGGATTTGTGGGGTTCAGGACGACGAAGTAATGATGCAGAAGACATCATCCTCTCCGCTTCGGATTCACGCTCAGAGGTACTGAATTTCACCTACAATGACATAGATTTCATTCCTTCTAACATTTCTGAAGAAGATCGATTTGGCTTGTTGTTTGCTTATGCATCAGTCATGGATACGGATCTCAGCGAGGCTAATTTGTCAAATGAGAACCTCTCTAATCGAGACTTTGGACGAACGAATTTCATCAATGCTAATCTTAGTGGGGCAAACTTCTCAGGTACAAATCTAAGCGAGTC
>JABGWN010000295.1 GCA_018645535.1 Methanobacteriota archaeon | reverse complement strand
GGTATCCTCGTCTTGTGATGCTGTTTCTGGGGAACCAAAGCAACCAGCCAAGAGGACGTTCAGTAGCAACGCTACGAGAAGCATCGCCTTGATGGTACGCCTCTGCATCATGCTCATCCCTCCACATAGTTGCATAAACGATTTGCGTATCCTCCGTAAACTATGATTGATACCACCTCTTGGGTTATACTATGGAGCCTGAAAGTGTCTGGAAAGAACGTTGGGAATCTGCAACCCTTCCAATGGCTCGACAATACATGGAACTTGCTACTCAAAAACAATCACTGGTTTGTTTGGCTGCGGATCGTCCGACTATGAAGGAATTGAATAATTTACTCGATGCTGTGCACCCATTTATTGTCGCGTTGAAAACGCATGTTGACATGGTTGACGATTGGACATCAGAGGATTGGAAGGCGTTTTGTAAGAAAGCAAATCATCTCGGCCTCCTCATTTTTGAAGACAGAAAATTTGCAGATATTGGTAAGATTAGCGAAAAGCAAATGCTTGGCCTCTACAATATTGCAAGTTGGTCAGACCTTGTAACAGGTCATCTAATCAGTGGCCCTGATATTGTCGATGGTATACAGGCTGCTTGGGAAGGAAAGGGACGGAGCGGAGGAGTTCTACTACTTGCACAGATGTCAAGTCGCGGTAATCTGCTGATTCCATCCTATACCGCTACTGTTGCAGAACACGGTTCAAAACATCCAGGTGTATTCGGATTCATTGGAAATGGAAGCCAGCCATCTGGCATATCCGAGTTACGAAAATTAGTTGGAAACTCGAAGTTAATTTGGACTCCTGGAATCAACCTTGCAACTGGAGATGGTGCTAAAGGGCAACGTTATGGCGATCCATATGAAGCAGTTCTTTCGGGTTCGGATTGTATTATAGTAGGTTCTGGAATTCATGGTAATGATGAGCCTGCTGTGGAGGCTGCCAAGTACGCTCAAGCCTCCTGGAAAGGACTCTTGGAGAGATGATATTGAGCGCAATCATGTTCATTATTGGGTTGGTTTTCTTTGGAGGACTTCTCGCCTTAGTCTATTGGGGATACTGGAATGCAAGAAGGCTTGATGGGCAAATCGCTCGTGGTGATCCGTCGCTCCTCACAACCAACACCTATCGAAGAGAAGAAACAATACAAGCGCCTGCTGGTTCGATTATCCAAGAAGGTCAACTTGTTCAAGTGCAAGGACAATTCGTTCAGGCAGTTCAGCATCAACCTCGAGTTATTGTTCAACAAGGGCGATTACAATAGTCCATCGAGATGGCCTTGCTGATAGGCAACGCCTACACCCACTCCAACAAGAACAAGCAAAAGTACAAAGTTACGAAGACCTTTCTTTTTCTTTGGTTTTGAAGCAGGTGTATCTGATGAAACTGTTACTTCCAGCGGAGGGAGTTCTTCCAACGGCGGAAGTTCAGCAAGTGTCGGGAGCGCGGGTAAAATATTATCAGGCTCAACTTTGATTCGATCTTCTGGATATAACTGGTCCAAATCTTCTAATCCTGGCGCTTCTGGAATTTCACCTAATACTTCGTCCCAGATTTCATCCAACTGTGATTGTGTTACTGGTTTTGTAAGCCACCCTACGGCTCCTGCCGAGAATGTTGCCTGTTCAGCAAGATCAGAAAGTCTGTTTGGAGCGATGAAGAGAATCCTGGAGTCTCCTCCGTGTTCCCGCATTTCCAGTGCTGCTAGATGGCCATCGAGTGAAGGTATGTCAAGGGACATAACCACGAGTTCAGGATTGAGGCGGATGTATTCGTCTACTGCCTCATCCCCATCCTCACAGACGACTAAAGCAAAGCCTCGCTTACGAAAGACCTCTTTCAGCCTCATAATCGACATCTGATTGTTGTCAACAATGAGCACTGTTGGGGCGTCATCAGAAGAAACTTCACTCACGTAAGACATCGCAACCAATTCACCTGAATTGTTTCTTGCTCATCAATCAACCGATGAAATCCAGTGAAAATCTTCATTCTTCGCTTGTAATGTCTTCAACCGGTGCAGTTCGAGGATTATTGAAGGTCTGTCGGACGTTTTCCATGTTAGCCATATCCTCATCCATCGCTTTCTTGCGTTTTGGGCCGTTCATGAATTGCATTTGTAATTCGCTGACTACACCATCGAGCATAGCTCTTGCAGAATTATCGAGGTTACCTTCTGTCTTGTTCTTCAACATTCGAAGAATGTCTATGGCTTCTTTAGCTTCTTGAAAATTGAATCTCGGTCCGCCTTCTGGGTGTTCTATAAGGCCAAGATTAACCATCGCAGTCCGTTGGAAAAGGTGGACTACCTGAAAGAACCGTTCTGTTTCTTCATCTTGGAACATCATATTACCTCACGAAAACATCTCATCCAAAAGCCAGTCTGGGTTGAATTGTAGAAGGTCATCATAGCCCTGCCCGATACCTGCGAAAACAATTGGTCGCCCGGTGGCGTAAGCGATTGATAAGCCCGCTCCACCTTTCGCATCTGTATCCATTTTCGAAAGTACTGCTCCATCGAATTTCATCATTTCTTGGAACATTTTTGCTTGATCTACAGCATCGTTTCCTGCCAAGGCATCTCCAACGAATAAGACAAGATGAGGGTCTGCTACTCTTCGGACCTTTTCTAATTCTTTCATCAGATTCGTTTTGTTTTGCATTCTACCGGCGGTGTCCACAAGAACGACGTCGATTCCCTTTGCTTTCGCTGATTCTATCGCGTCACGTGCAATCGCTGCAGCATCGCCACCACGCTGACTTGAGATACAACGAATTCCTAGATTTTCACAATGAGATTCAAGTTGTTGAATTGCTCCAGCACGGAACGTATCTCCTGCTGCGGCTATGACTGAATGACCATTTGATTGAAGGCGATGGGCTATCTTTGCTGCTGTTGTTGTTTTTCCAGTCCCATTAACACCGACGAGCATGACGACCACCGGCGCATCTCCCGCATCCAAATACGATTGTACTGAGGCGTCAAAGTCCCAATAGCCAGCTGCAAGAAGGTTGCGTAGTGCTCGTTTTAGAGCGGCTTCAAGGACTTTAGCAAGTTCGGCACCGCGACGAAGCCGTGCTCCAACGAGGCTCTTTCTTAATGCGGAAAGGACCGACGTAACTGCTTCACTTGAGATATCGGATTCAAGAAGCATCCATTCCAATTCTTCAAGAATATCATCGAGAACCTTTCCTTCCTTGATGATTCGACCGCCTTGGGAAACAATACCTCCACCAAGATCGATGGATACTGAGCCAGATTCTGTTTCAATCTCAGCTTTCTCAGTCGAACCTTTTGGAGCGGCTTTCACTTCAACGAGTTGCCGACCAGTTGTTGTTCTCATCATCGAGAGATCGACGCGAGACCCTTGTGGCTTGGCAACATCTGTTGCTTTTCTTCGACGCAGTTCCTTTATCCGTTGCTTTTCCAACTTTTCCATTCGCTTTCGCTCTTTCTTGGAAAGTTGTCGTGGTAATTCTATTTCTTCTTCCTCTTCATCGTCCCAATCATCCCACTCGTCGTCGGACTCAGTAGGTTCGGCTGGAAGTTCTTCCGGTTCAGAAAGGGGTTCATCTTCCCAATCTTCTTCAATTTCAGTGGCTGTCTGAAGAGCTACTTGGCCTTCTTCAGAATCCTCTGTTGCTGTTAATTCCTCTGAATCAACTTCTTCCGCTACCTCTTGAACGCGACGTTTGAATCGATCAAACAATCCCATCTTCTCACCTAGTCATCCAGTGTTAGCTGATTGCCAAACATGCCGCCACGGCGGCGATTTGGTTTCGTAGTTGTGGATTCCTCTTCTTCTGGCTCAGTTGATTCGGCTTCTTCCTCAACCGGTTGTTCAACAGGAGGGGTTGGTTGTTGTTGTTCATGTTGCGCTACTGCTGCTTGAGTAAATGTCTTAGCAAGGGAGGAAATTGTTTCTTCGAGTTGTTTGCTTTGAGATTGAAGGTTTTCTAAAAGCAATCCGAGTTCTTCCATTCTCTCTCGAGTCACTGAAGCCGCATCAGACCAGGTGCGCTCGCCAAAGATGCCGCTTCCTAAGTCGATAATTGCTGTTCCTTCGCCGCCGCCAGGGTGTTTACAACTGAGTGTTACTCCAGCACCGATTGAAACATGCATGTTCATTTCTGAATCATGATTTTTATTGGAAAGAGTTTCAAGGATTGTTGCCGTTACATCATGCTCGCCAAGAACATTAAGCACTTGCTCAACACGTTCTTCGACTTCATGATAGCGTTCTCGATTCATCTCAACGAGTCGTGCTGTTTGTTCGAGTTCTGTCTGTTCCAATCTATCGCCCCATCATAGCCTAGAGGGGGTCATTGATGAATGCGGCGATGTGCCTTTCACTCTTCTTCGGCTACAGGTGCGATTTTTCCACCATCAGCTTCGATTTGGTCGCGGAAGTGGTGAAGAACGGCTGGTTCGGTTGATGTTCGAGGGTCTATTTCACCAATAGAAATGATATTGATTGCTCGGCGGTTCGCTTTGTGGCGTGATCCGATAGTGGAGTACGCTCGGTGTTCAGCATCGTCTTTTGAACTTGCAACGATGTCGATAGAGAACTTCTGTCTCATGCTTCCAAAGGGGGCTTGTCCAGCAACACGGTAGGCCTTCATGGTTCCTCGCGATTGGTTGGTTGATTTAAACGCGATGGTTCGCTAGGCAAATGGCGCATCGCGTGTTTCATCAACGATGAGGAGGTCCCTAACGTTGTGCGAAGCGCTCTTCTACTCGTCTTGCTCTTGGCTGCACCACTCTCATTGGTGCATGACAGAGCGCCTCTAGAACTTAGGGGGGAGGAAGTACGACTTACCTTACCAGAGGGTGAACTATGGACGCAAACGGCGTGGGATAATGCGATTCAATCTGGATACGTTCCTTTGAGAATTGTTTCCCCAACAGAACTTATTGCATGGAAACTCGACCAGACAACTCAATCGTTTGATGGAGTTGAATCAATAAATGATCCCGCTCCATGGCAATCAATACCTTTTGGTGGACAATTTGTTACCATCGTTTTTGAACCAAGTTTACCTAATCCAATACAACATGAAATAATCGATAATCTTGTCAATCAAATAGGTATTTCAATTCTTAATATTGCTCAAGATGCTGTTTTACCTCACGTTACTATCGAATGGAAAGATCATTATTCAGCAGAATGGTTTTCCGAAATTGACGGCGTTCTATGGCTGGAACCTAGTCTGGAAACAGTTAGTAGAAATCTCGCTAGTGCAGTTCAACTCTCAAAACAGGCGCCTGATCACAATCTACCGCTTGCATGGGAATTAGGATTGAATGGGAGCGGGGTTGTCGTAGGTATCGCTGACTCTGGGATTGATGCCGATCATTCCTGCTTTCGAAATTTAACAAGCGATAGTGTAGGTGAATCTCAACGGAAAATCCTTCACATTAATACTTCAATTGATGATTGGGATTCTCAAGGACACAGTGATTACCGCCATGGCACACATACGGCAGGTTCAGTAGGTTGCCATCCGGTATCGACTGCAGAAGAATATCAGATTCCTTCTGCTGCAATGGCGCTCGGATATGGAACAAAACTTGTTGTTCAAGATATCGTATCCGAAGAAGGCTGGCTCCCTCCTGATGTTGATTATTTATTACTCGAATCTTCTGAATATGGTGCAGTCTTACATTCTGATTCTTGGGGCGACGATACGACAGAATATACGCTTCGATCTGGTGATTTCGATGCGTTCACTCGAGAATACCCGTGGTCGCTTCCATTGGTTGCTCCGGGAAATAACGGTGGCGAGGTGTTGGAACCTGCAAACGCAAGAAACGTAATTGCAATTGGAGCCTCGACCAAAGATGATGATCCCGAACGGTGGATTTCTTCCGTTCACGGACCTACGGAAGCAGGTACAAGAGGTATATTCGCCCTTGCTCCGGGTGTGTCGATTACTTCTGCTAGATCGGACGGCCAAGCCAACACATGGAACTCAGGCCACCATACCCTTAGCGGCACGAGTATGTCGACACCAACTGCTGCTGGATTTGCCAGCATTCTAGAACAGATGGTACG
>JABGWN010000050.1 GCA_018645535.1 Methanobacteriota archaeon | reverse complement strand
GATGGTGAAAACTGGATGTTCATGTCTGAATTCCAACATCATGACAACGCAAGGCCGTTCATGGCTGAATGGTACGGTCGTCTTGCAGATCACCCAACGATTGTGACCACAACTCCATCTGAGTTCCTCGAAAAGGGCACAGCCTTGCCTGAAATTCAAAACATTGGAACAGGTTCATGGATTGATGGTACACTCAGAACTTGGGCTGGTGAAGAAGAGGAAAGCCTTGCTTGGCAACGTTTGATAGAAGCACGACAAGAGTTGGTTGCATTTGAGGAATTAAATCCGAATCATCCAGGTTTGACTGCGGCTTGGGAATCTCTCTACATTGCTGAAGGTAGCGACTGGTATTGGTGGTATGGGCTTGACCAAGACAGCGGGTACGATGAAAATTGGGATGTCTTGTTCAAAGTACATCTCTCCAATATTTATCGGGCAGTTAATTTAGAATTGCCACCGTACTTGCAAGATTTATGGACAAACCCAGCAATACCTACGGCATCTGCTACTGGAATTATCGAACCCATGATCGACGGAATTGCCTTACCTGGTGAATGGGATGGTTCTGCACAATACGATGCTCCAGTCTCTGGAGACACGTTTGATATCGAACAATTTTACATTGGCTATGACTCTTCGAATGTCTTTATTCGTATTGATGCTGACATTCCAGAGGATCTTGTAAATCAATCTTCAAATGGAGATGAACCCGATCTTGCAATTTACTTCATGCAACCGAATGCGGTGAATTTCAATGAAGCAGAGACCAACTTCCGAACGTATTACGGTAATCAAATTCTCGGGTTCCCATCCAAATACATGGTTGCATTTGATTTTGATACTCTTCGGGATGATGGTCGAGCAAAGTGGAATCTTTTCACAGCAAAAGGAAAGACTGGAGACCAAGAGCAATGGGTTCTCAGTGGTAGTTCATCCTTAGGAGACTGTGCAGTTGATGATGTCTATGAGTTTATGATTCCATGGTCAGAAATTGGATTGTCTCCACGCTATTCAACTCGAGTCAAGGTTGTCTCATCATGGGCTGAATCTCTTGCATACGGTGACGGTGTTGACATGGAAATTGCACCACCGGCTCCTGCTGAACTTGTGTTACCTGATCTTGAAGAGTGGGTGACGTTGCTTGTATTGAATGATACAATAGGCGACGAAACCGGAGATGGAGACTATACGTATCCACTCGCAAGTGATTTCACAACTCCAAACAATGGCGGACTTTGGGATGCTCAGCAATTAACGATTCGTCAAAGTGCTTGGAATGCACAATTCATCCTTGAAGTTGGTGAAATGACTGACATTTGGGGGCTCTCAAATGGATTCAGTCATCAAATTGTACAAATCTATGTTGATCAAGGAAATACCTCATATGGGTCCACAGATATGCTCGATGGGGCAAATGCAGAGATTCATCCCGATTGGGCTTGGGAGGTCGCTATTAGTGGAACCGGAGAACCTGGTGCAGTCATGGCTGTTCAATCAATGACAGGGAGCACATCTTCACGAGGGGTTGATGTTACAGGTGATGTCACTTCGAAAACGATTACCTTTACTGTAAGTAAAGATGTAATCGGGGATGATATCCCGAACTATCGATACATCGTTGTAGTTGGCAGCCAAGACGGATTTGGTACTGGTAAATGGAGAGATGTCGATGCAACTGCAAGCACATGGACACTTGGTGGGGGATCCAACCCTGCTCTCGATGATGGGATTGACTATGATCCGAATGTCTTGGACATTGTTCTCGACGGAACGGGTCAGGAAACAATGCTCTCGTCCTATGATGTCAGTGGTCATGTTTATGCTCAATTAACTGGCTTTGAAATGCCTGAGGTGCCTCAACAAATCTTTGGAGCATCGATCGATACCGTGACTGCTAATACAGCTGTAATCACTTGGTCGACGACTGTAGCCGATGCTACATCAATTCAATACATGACCTCTGAAACTGAACCAGATGATGCTATGAATCCAACTCAGTGGACAGTACTCGCTACAGATCATGCTATCACGCTAACCGGACTTGAAGTCAATACCTCGTATTGGGCCTATATCCGTGCCAATGGAACAGATGATGTTGTGGTGACCTTTACCACAAGCAATATCGTCGACTTAACGCCACCTGAGTTGTTAAATTTGAATGTTGAAGTGCTTGAAGATGGAAAAACCAGAATCAGTTGGTATACTTCTGAACGTTCGACTGAAGAAGTCTATCTGAATGATGTACTTGTCTTTTCGAACGACTTCGCAACTAAAAAGAACCATGAATTTGTATCCGAAATTCTAGCTAATGAGGATTGGATTCTTCTTGTCAAGAGTTCGGATGCATCTGGTAACATGAATTCCAGTACGCTGTCATTTACTGTGGACGTGTCAACTACAACTGATCCGGCTGAGCCAAGTGAAGACACAGAGGATCCAACTGATACCGATGATGAAAGTAAATCATCGTTAAGTCCTTCTGCTATTATGCAAATTGGAGTACTTGTTGTTGTCCTTCTCACCCTCGTTGCATTCATACGGGTGCGTAAAGGTGAGTCTGGTGATGATGAATGGTCCTGATTATTTTTCCTGCGTATTTGGAGTAAGAACCCATTCGCCCAAGTATGCTGCAATTAGTACCATGACGATTTGTGCTAGACCTCTGAGAATATGTGCCCATAATGGGAACGTATCACCATTCAATTCGATGTCATAGATCCACATATTCAGATTTGCCCAATACAATACAACAAGGAGAATAGTCGTTGCTCGTGCAGCGATGACTCGTGTTTTTGGAACGATTAATCCAATTCCGCAGAGAACTTCTGGAATTCCACTGATGATGACCCAGAACACATCAGAACCAGGTAGAATATCGGGTACGATTGCCGTAAACCATTTTGGGTCTATAAAATGAAGAATTCCAACATACGTGAAAAAGCAGCCAAGTCCAATTGCTAGTGCGTCACGATGATAAGACCACAATGTCTTCATCGCTTCACCACGATTGTCAAGATGTCTCCATCCTTTAGAAGGTGGTCTAGGCCAACACGTTGCCAATCAAATTTTGCAGATGGGCCCTTTACTCGGGCAAATCTAAATTTCCTCACAAAGTCTCGATGGAGTTTGCTACAAATCGTTTGAACAGTTGAATCATCTTTTACAATAAGAGGTTCGTCCATATCAGCATCTTGGCCTTGAGGTTTGAGAAACACCCGCATAAATCCAAGATTGTCATAGATGAAATCCTTCAGTTCAGTAAGGCCAATCTCCTTGAACGCAGAAATTTCCATAATAGGCCAATCCGTTGGTAATCCAACTTTTGATCGAGCAATATCCTCTGGTGTAGCAATATCAATTTTATTGATTGCAATAACTGCTTTTTCGTAAATAATATTACCCGCTAAACAATCAACGATCTGTTCGGCAGTCGTGTCTTGTCGAAGGGTTACGATTGCAGATGTAAATCCAAATGACCGAATAATATCCCCCATTTCTTCATTTGTTAGGTGCGTTTGTTCGACTGTCGTACGAACATCGATACCACCTTTTTCTACACGCTTGATGAATACTGGAGGTCGTTGTTCATTGAGACGTAATCCCGAATTATGCAACTCCCGATGGAGGACTTTAAAGTGACCATCTTGGAATGGGTCTACAATGTAGAGAACCATGTCTGATGAACGAATAACATTGAGGATTTCTTTTCCTCTGCCTTTTCCTTCAGCAGCCCCTTTGATCAAACCAGGAAGGTCAAGAATCTGTATTTTTGCACCTCTGTGTTCCATGACTCCAGGAATACATGTCAGAGTAGTGAATGCATAACCTCCTACTTCTGAGTGGGCGTCCGTGACCTTAGAGATGAGTGTGGATTTACCAACAGACGGGAAACCGACAAGAGATACGGTCGCATCACCAGACTTTCGGATTTCGAATCCTTTCCCACCACCACTCGCCTTAGAGTGAGCAGTGGCCCTTTCTTCCTTGAGTTTTAATTGAGCGATTTTCGCTTTTAATTTCCCAATGTGGGCGTTAGTTGCCTTGTTTTTTTGGGTCTTATCGATCTCGGCGCGAATCAAATCGATTTGCTCCTTAATCGTCGCCATCTTAACGCCTCATTCGCAATGGCAAGACCGCTGTTCTTCAATGCTCTTGCTCATGAGGCTCAATTTATTGAAAAGTCGAAGCCTGTGGAGAAGCCGAATGCCTCAAAGAAGAGTTGTGTCTGGTTTGAAACATGGGGCTTGAAATCATCGTTCTTCTCGTCGATGTTTCTCGTCTCAAATTGACGTTGGATTTGGCATGGAATACGCTTTATGATGGTCTTGAAAAACGGACATTACGCAACACTCGTCCTGTACAAGATTCACGTTTGAAGGTTCTTTTTGACATTGATGCAGAAGCAGAATTACTTGATTGGATGGATGCTCAACCTTGGGGTAAGGATGAGGACAAGTCTTTTCTCAAACTTCTTGATGAATCTACGGATGGTGAAAATGGCCTTCTTCTTGCAATGAAATGGGCAAGTCCAGGTGCTTGGGAAGTATGGGAGGGCAGAGCCTACCTGTATCTTGATGTTGCATTAAACACAATCATCGACGGAGAAGATATTCTCTATGGAGGTCCGACATGGGATAAGGTCCGAAAAGAATTGTCGGGTCTTCCCGAATCAGAATATGCAGAGAAGGTCTGTATGGATTGGATGGAGCGAAGAAAAGCCTTAGGCGAAACTCTTGATGAATCCGAAGATGCTCGAATTGTTCCAACATATGAAGCCCATGATCGGGCTGCTAAGACCCTTGTCTACACGATGAATCGTTGGAATTCAGAATCAGATATGGTTGCAATTATTGGCCGTGACCACCTTGAAGCACGAAAGTGGGGGACTGGGTCATGGAATGTTTCCACAGTTTTGGTTCACGGTCTTCCAGACGATACGACAGCGTCGGGTTGAAAGACCACTTCTGTTTGGGATGATTTATGTCGAACGATGAAGAGATGCCACAGGAAGATATTCCTGAAGTGCATGATGATGAGACCCCTGAATTCGATGATGTTGCTGAACAGATTGATTTAGCTGAACATGTCGAACCACTCGATCCTTTGGAAGAAGCCACCAAGCGTGCTGAAAAGGCTGAAAAAGAAATCGCGTACAAGGATGCTGAAATCCAAAATGTACGTAAGCGGCTTATGGCAGAAAAATCGACACTCATCCAATACGGAGGAATGGGTCTTGCACGAAGGATGATTCCAATCCTTAACGATGTAGATCGAGCACTTCAACAAGTGGAAGAAGGTGATGAGTCTCCAGTTGCTCAAGGATTGCGCCTTCTTCGAAACAAGTTGTGGAGAGAGTTAGAATCTGATGGAATCAAAGCCATTGATGCGAAAGGTTTGGCATTCGACCCTTCCAAGATGGAAGCAATCACGACCTTGCCTGCTTCAGAACAATTCCCAGCAGGTCTCGTCATTGACGTCCTAGAACCGGGTTACATGTACAAAGAGCGTGTGTTAAGCGCCGCTCGAGTCGTTGTAGCAACGGAGTAATCAGCCTGCATGCGGACCTGCATTCAGTTGTAAGAAACGGTAAAGTGCATCGTTCGTAATCAACCATTCGATGATTGCACTTGGTACGCTTGGGGTGAGCACGGACCGTGTTGCCTCATCATCGTAAACAGTTGAAAGCATCATGCAAGATTGGCGAACTCTCCACCCTTCAAATTGTTCTCGTTCATGTAAATCAATCCAATTAATTGGAAATTCTTCAGATTCATAAAGATCTTTTGTGGGTTTGTCGGACGTAATCAATGTTCCAATTCCATGAGCCTTTGACGCATGCTCAACCCAGTTGGGTGGGTCGTTAATGTCTTCAATACCAACAATCATAATCCGTTCACTCAACCCTTTTTCAATTACCCATGCTTCAATCATGGATTGACGTTCCTTGAAAGAGAATGGGTTGTTTGTAGTCCATTCTTCTTGAGATGATCCTACTGCAATTGTAACTTCTTGAAATTGTTCAAGAGCTTCAAGAACGAGATGTTCATGTCCATTATGGAATGGCTGGAACCGTCCTAGAACAATTCCTTTCCCCATGATTTAGGCAAAGTACGGTGCAACATCAACGTTTGGAAGCGATAGTCCCATTTCATTGAAGCAATCAATCATTCTTTTGCACCCTTCCACCATTTCTTCGACAGTTGTTGTACCCATACTTCCAACTCTGAACATTTTACCCTTCAAGTGGTCTTGTGCCCCGATGACTTGTGTGTCGTACTTTTCCTTGAGCATGCTTCGCCATGAATCGTCAATTCCTTCTGGATACATGATGGCTGTTACCGTATCACTTTGCTGCCCTCCATCTGCAAGAAGCAAGAAGCCGAGGTCAGTGAATAAATTTCGTACACCGTTTGCAAGTTTCTGACAACGCTTCCAACGGTTCTCAAGGCCTTCTTCTTCCAATTCGCGTAGAGCTGCAGCCCAACCCATTGCCAAATTGATAGCAGGCGTCCATGGCGTTTGGTCATCATCACCTTTCTTGAGTGCTGAGATAAGATCAAGATAGTAAACGGGATTTGAATCACCTTGCTTACGAATGGTTTCCAATCGTTCGATAAAATGTTCATTGATTGCAATGGCAGCAATACCACTCGGCCCTGCGGTACATTTCTGTGCACCCATTACCACTGCTTCTGCTGCCCATTCAGCAGGATGTACAGGTGCTCCTCCTACAGAGGTGATCCCATCAAGGATGAATGCTACATTGTATTCCTTACACATCTGTGCCAAGGATGCAGCATCTTGAGTAATTCCAGTACTTGTTTCATTATGGCAAATAAGAACTGCTTCGTACGTTCCACGACCGAGTTGTTCTTCTAATTCCACAAAATCAAAACTACGTCCCCAATCATAAGCGATGTGTTTCACTTGGCAGTATTGCTTGCATATTTGAGCGACTCGTTCGCCGAATTTCCCATTGGTTGGAACAAGGACTCTGTCGTTTGGACGGAATCGATTAGCAATAACCATCTCCATTGCAGCAGTGCCACTTCCAGATACAGCGACGACTTTGTATCCATCCTCACCAGCCCAGGATTGTGTTCCACGGGTTCGTTCTGATGGTGTGAGATTGAATGCGGAACGTAATCCTGCATTCAGATCTGCCATGACATCACGAAATTCTGGTCCTCTTGCAGTCATAACTGGAGTAGCCATTGCCTGTAAACAAGCATCACTCATGCGAACAGGGCCGGGGACAAGAAAACAGTCACCTTCGTGGGGCATGATTGAATCCAGACGCGGTCGGTTTTTGAACAACATCTATGATTTTACCGCTAAAATAGAGTTTGCATGGATGCTATGTCCTAAAGAAGAGGACTTCTAGGGAGATTCATGTTGCGGATTGGTCTTGCTATGTTGCAAGGTGCACGACATGAGCATGAAGAGGCTCTTCTTGCTTCAGCAATGGATTTAGGACTTGATGTTGAAATTGTTTATCTCCGTTCGGCTAACGATGTCGATGAGACAATCGATTCGCTTGTTCTTCCAGGTGGTGAATCAACCGCAATGAGAAAAGCATCAACCTCGGAAGGCCTTCTCGACGGTATCTACTCATGGATGGAGCAGCATTCTAGCAGGCCTGTTCTCGGCACCTGTGCTGGAGCAATCCTATTGGCAATGCCCGATGGAGGTCGTTTACCGTTTATTCAAGCAGGAATTTCTCGAAATGCTTGGGGTCGACAACGTCAATCATTCGAAGCCTCAGTCGATGTTGACTTACCTCTCCATGAATCCTCGAATGTGAAGGTGACTCGAACTGCAGATGAATTTGGACATACGCCCTTGGCCGTTGCTCCAATGGTAAATGAAGAAGCGGCTGCATCGTTCCCAGGAGTGTTTATCCGAGCTCCTCGATTTGATTCGAAATCAGTGACTTGTGATGTAGTGGCCCGATTTGGAGACGAGATTGTCGGTGTCATGGACGGCTCAAAATGTGCTGTAACGTTTCATCCAGAACTCACTGGTGATCGTCGCTTCCATACTTGGCTTCTGCAACAAATGGTGAATCAAATACCGACGAGTTGAACAACAAGAGGGTGGAGGATTACACATGGTCGTTCATCTTCCAATGATTTCAGAGGTCTTGCCTGCTGAAGAAGGTGAGGCGGAAGGCTGCATACAGTGCCAACAAGGACGCAAACTGGTCCTCTTCGTAACAGGGAAGTGTCATTGGGGTTGCGACTATTGTCCACTTTCAGAGAATCGCAGAGAATCTCCCGACATGTTTGCTAATGAGCGTCGTTGCAGTACTTGGGAAGAAGTCATTGAGGAAGCCCATGCGATGAAAGCAACTGGCACAGGTATCACAGGCGGTGATCCAATGCTGGACCCTGAGCGATCAGTTGAAGCAGTTTCTCAACTCAAAAACGCCTTTGGTTCTGAACATCATATCCATCTCTACACCTCAATACCATTCAAGGACGAATGGGTGGGTAAACTTGCAGAAGCTGGATTAGATGAACTTAGATTTCACTTACTTGACGGGACCACTCGCCAGTATGAGGATGTTATTCGTTCAGCTCATGAAGCAGGAATTAACGTTGGAATCGAGTTGCCTTGTGAACCAGATAAAGAGGACTCTTTGTTTTCACTTCTCGATCAACTCGCAGAGTTACCAATACAATTCATTAATTTGAATGAACTTGAGATTACAATCGGAAATCAAGAAAATATGGATGTTCGAGGATTCAATCTCTCAAGTGGACTATCTGCGGCAGCAGAAGGGTCTCTTGAACTTGGTCTTCGCTTGAAAGAAGCCTCTATCGATAAACCATATCACCTCAAATTCTGTACTGCTTCTTACAAAGATGCTGGGCAACTCAGGGCCCGTTTCCGTCGTCGAGGCGAGGCAACACTACGCCCATATGAGCAACTCTCAGATGACGATACGATTCTCTTTGGGGCTATTCCAACTGATCCCTCCGATGCTCGTGACGATGTAGAAGAACTACGAGAAACGCTTGCTATTGACTCGGCTTGGCTTCGCTATGATGCTCAAACACAACGCATCGAGATGCCAGTCAGTGTTGCAGAGGAACTTGCAGAGATCCTTTCAGTACCTGTGCTTATGGTCGAAGTACATCCTACACATGAGCGTCTTGAGGTCTCTGTAGTCCACTTGAATGAACATCGATGAACACGGAAGGACTATACCTTTCTATTCATGACAGGGATTCATGAAGAAGATAGCTATTCTCCTTGCCTGCACGATGATGCTTGCTGGATGTACCGAATTATTAGATGATTCAAACGAACCAACAACTTACACAAATCAAGATCTCGATGGTATGTATTACGGATTACTGCTTAGTTTGCGTGTCGAAATGAATGCAGATGATTCCTATACCATCTATTTGTTAGAAATGAAAGATTGCTTTGAATCGGTTGATGGGGCGAATGAATATCTCGATGAAGCAGATGATGAAAGTGGTGTGGTTTATGATACATGTGTGTATGAAGAAATACCTCTTGAAGAAGAAGATGATCTTCAGATAACAAGCGAATTATCATCCGAGTCAAACGTCCCATACATCCATCTTGAGTTGGCTTCTCTTGAGTTCTACTTTACCTGTGATGGGGGAGATGTAATTACTGGGGATTGGGTTAACGATGGTGAAGCAGATTGTGCAGAGGGCGAAGATGAAGAAGAAGGAGCTGAAAACAATATTACTTCATATGAACATGAAGAGTTTTCAATGTACCTCGCAGCTGATGGCAATGGTGTCCTTATCTATCCAGAGGGCAGTGATTTTTCAGAAAATGGATTCCCGTGTATTACAATGAATAAAGCACCTCAATATCCTATCATGGCTGACGCCGCTGAAATATTAATTGAATTTCAGGAAGATGGAGGGGAAATTGATGTCGAAGATGCTTCAACTATCCCATCAGACGTGATCGATTTATTCGCATCGTTCGATGAAAGTTTTTCGGAAAGTGTGATTCAATCTCTCGCTTCAGAATGTAACGGTGTATCCTTTTCCCAAGCAAGTTTGATTTTCTATATTTGGGCTACAAGTCTTGCTGAAGGAAATACTGCTCCTGGCTTTTCTATGTATGATTTTGATGTGTCTGATGCTGGTACGAGCCTTTCAAGTGCCTCGAATGAAACCTTAGCCTATGTTCAAATGACTTCTGGGGATGATTGGAATTGGGCACTGGTGACCTTACAATTGTCCGTAAATGATGGTGGTTACATGCAGTGTACAAATCCACAAGAAACCATTGGAAATAGTTGCCATCTTTCAAATGATGACGGCGACACCAGTTGGACTGTTGGTGAAAGCCTAACACTAAGCGAAGGATTTGACGACCTTTGCGATGGCTCTTCTGCTTGTTATGTACGGGTAAAACTCATCGATTCGATGAGTGATGATACCATCTATGAATCGAATCCTGTAACAGTCGGAAACTGATGAGTGAATCCATTAGATTCATTTGCATCCACTATTTGGAACTATCATGGGCCTCCTCCAACAAGCAGATTGGGACGTTTTCAAGCGTTCTGAAACGTGGAAGGCTTTCGGCGTAGCCGTGATAATGTTTGGTACAATTGCTTTTGCAGGTTTAACATTGTTTGACAGTATTGATGACATCTTTGAGTCAGATGCTGAGCCTGCTCCAATTCCTGACATTATGATGGATTCCCTGAATCGAACTGGAATCGAATCAGAAATTGCAGATGAGAATGGTCGAATTACCACCTCTTCTCTTCGAGGCGATGTGATCATTCTCGATATGATGGCGCATGATTGTTCAAATTGTCATTATGTCCAAGAGCATATTGAAGAGAAAATGGATGAGTGGGAATCATTGGCAGATGAGAATGGCGTCAACTTACGCATTCTGGGTTACGGGTCATGGTACGGAGAATCTGTAAGTTATCTCAATGAATCAAGTGGGGAATACACCGTCCCACTGTATCCTACAGGTTTCGGTTCTCTTGATGCAGCCACCTTAGATGACGGCAGCACAACCGACCCTGTCAGACTCTTCACAACTGCAGGCGCTGGACAAATTCCAGTCGTTATGGTCATCGATGTTGAGGGTTATATCATTGAAAAACAAACTACTGGGACTCCAGTTGAAGGGTGGGGTGAGTTTGATTCTTCTCTTGAGGCTGCGCTGACTGGAAATGTATCGATTACAATGTCCGATCGAATCGCTTGGGAAGAGCCATCAACTTCCTTTGTGGCAGTCTTTGTTCTTGGAATGATTCTGTCAATTCTCGTCTACTTTTCTCCATGTGCATTTCCTGTTTTACCAGGATTTATTTCCTATTACCTCAGTCTCGGGGCGAGAGAAGATGAGCTCATCGAAGAAGGGAAACTCAAAACCAAGATGCCCTCTTCTTGGGTCATTGGTTCACTCGCTGGGCTTGGGATGTGGACATTCTTCATTCTCATCGGTCTTCTTGCCTTTGCAATGGGTGAAGCATTTGCGAAGTCTGGATT
>JABGWN010000294.1 GCA_018645535.1 Methanobacteriota archaeon | reverse complement strand
GTTTTCTTCATTTGTTCTCGGTGCAATGTTTTCGCCACCGGACCCACTTTCGCTGTTCCTAGTTGCACTTCCGATTATTCTCTTGTTCGAAATTTCCCTCATCATTGATCGGATCTTGCCGAAGAGATGAGAACTGGAAGAGTTGATTCTACAACTGGCATGTGCCCTGGCCGGTGGCCCCACTGAGGAGTGTGGAAATCAGAACCTACAGTCACGCCTAATCCTGCCTTCGATGCGGTTTGCCAGATAGAATGACGCTCTTCATCAGTATGGCTACGATGAAAAGCTTCGATTGCATCAACCTTTGATTCTTTGAGATGTTGGACAAGTTTTTCGTAATCAACACCGTAGTATCGAGGATGTGCAAGCGAAGTAATACCTCCCGCTGCATGAACTAAACGACTCGCTTCCGCAAGTGATGGTTTTGGACGTACGACGCTACATGGACGGCCATCTCCAAGCCACAAATCAAACGCTTCATTCATTGAACTAACATGTCCTGCATCGACCATAGCTTGTGCCAAATGTGGACGTCCTACGCTACCTTGAGCACGATTCAGAACATCATCAACTTCAATTTTCATTCCAAATCCATTGACCAATTGAATCATTTCAAGCATACGAGGAACTCGGTCATCTTGTAATGGGTCGAGCCACTCTTTGAACATTTGAAGCCCTTCTGGGATAGGATCATATGGAAAATATGCGAGTAAATGCCACGATGTTGGAGACCTATCTCGACCTGATTTGGAGAGTATCTCCTCGTCCCATGGTAATTCCACATCGCATGTCAACTCAACACCAGGAACGAATTGAATGCCATGTTTCGCTGCCGAAACCTTGGCTTCCTTCCATCCAGAGATTGTGTCATGATCGGTCAATGACCAGACTTGAACGCCTTCAGAAGCCATGTTCATAGCTAATTCTTCAACACTGAGAGAACCGTCACTGTGCGTTGTATGCGAGTGTAAATCATAATGCTCACTCCAGTCCATGAAATTCCCTCTCGTCCAGTTCTTTTGAATCTCTCGGCCATTATTCAAAACAAATCATCGAGATTTGGAAGCGAAGGAACTTCCTTAATTGGTTCGTCGAACAATGAATCAAGATCTGGTAACTGCGGAATCTCAAGTGACTCTTCCTCAAGATCAGGAAGTTCTGGTAAGGGAATACTCGCAGGACCATCTGATACAAATTCAATTTGAGTCTTGCGAACTGGAGGGGGATCAACTGCTGATGCGCTAACACCCGGCAAAGGGATGTAAGCAGGACCATCTGAAACAAAATTACGCCCATCATCGACAGGTTTCTCTTCTTTCTTAGATTCTTCAGTGAAAGTATTACGAGGTGATAATTGAAGGGTCTCCGAATCAACGTTCCTACGCTCTAATTGTTCTGTCTCCATGACCGATTCGGAAACTGTGGAATTTCTCTCTGCGACAACCGCAGAAGCATATGCTCCAAGACTTCCAGATGAGAGCGAAGTTATTGCAGATGAAACAGTCTGTGAATCCACGTTTTGTCGTGTATCACCGAGAATTGATGAAATGATACTTGACGTTCGTTCATTACCTTGATTCGAAAAATTTCCAGATACAGGAGTCGCTATGCTTTCAAACGATTCAATTTGTTCCGCTACGGTTGGTTGTTTTGGCAATTCTGGAACTGGCCTTAATCGACGGCCCCATACTGAAATAAAAACTAAAAACAGGGTTGCAATTGCCCAAACGGTCTCTTGGAGCGACCATCCTGTTTGACCCCAATAGGAGGCAACTCCATCCAAGAAAAGATATTCAAACAATGGAAGAAGAAGAACTCGCTCTCCAGCATGACCTGGATATTTTCCAGCAAATGCATTGACGAGAACCATCAGACTCGAAAGTACAGCCAGAACGGATGCGAAGACAGCAATCCGAGGCGCTTTCTGTTCCATAGTGATCCCATCAGTTTTTGGAAAGTAGTTCAGCAGAAGTCACTGTATTCGCCATCAGCATAGCAACCGTCATTGGACCTACACCGCCTGGTACTGGAGATACTAAAGATGCAGTTTGTGCTACATCAGGATGTACATCTCCAGCAAGTCTCCAACCACGTTCTCTGGTCGAATCATCAACTCGATTAATTCCAACATCGACCACAACAGCACCTGGCTTCACCCAGTCAGATTTCACCATTTCAGGACGTCCAACTGCCGCAATGAGCACATCTGCTTCACGACATTCTGCTTGTGCATCCTTTGTTCTGGAATGGACAATGGTGACAGTAGCATCGGCTCCTTTTGCTGCCATGAGTAATGCTTGAGGCATACCGACATTGAACGAGCGTCCTAAAACAACGGCTTTCTTTCCAGTCAAATCGACATTGGCCCAACTTAACATTTCCATCACTCCTGAAGGTGTGCAAGGGACCATTCCATCTGAACGACCTTGAACAAGACGACCGAGGTTGACTGGATGGAATCCATCAACATCCTTTCGCGGATCGATTAGTTCAGTCAACAGTTCTTCATTCATATGCTTGGGCAACGGAGACTGAATCAGTATTCCATGCAAATCCTCTTGTTGATTCATATCGAGAATATGTTGAGCAACGACATCCTGTTCAGTATCCGCAGGAAGTTCGATATGAGTGGATTTAATTCCTAAACGGCCACAAGAACGAACCTTATTGCTCACATAGACATGAGAGGCTGGATCATCGCCAACGATAATAACAGCAAGATGAGGTTGTACAGAACATTCAGAGATTCGATCTTTCAATCGCTCTTCTAGGTCTGCAGCACATGCTTTCCCGTCAAGTCGTGTTGCGCTCATAGCCCGCCGTGGCACTAATTCGGTTTGAGCATTCGCATCCAAAGTGGTTGAGATTTTGGAGCCAACGGAGGGACTCGAACCCCCGACCGCCTGATTACAAATCAGGCGCACTACCAGCTATGCTACGTTGGCCTTGTTACGCCATTCTCATCCCCTTCATGAAGGAAACGGTCAAATCTCGACAAGGTCAATAGGTAAACCCACTTCCGATGGATATGGACGAAGCGCCCGGAGAGTCTCTCATTAACGCACTCGCTTCGACCAGAATTGGTAATGATACCATCTTCAGTTGGTTTGCCCGATATCAGCAAGCGAAGAGTGACGGACATGATGCTGTTAACGGAACAGTCGGTTCTCTCCTCGAAGATAACGGGCAACTTGCTATCAATCATGTCGTAGATGAAATGCTTCGAAAAGCACCTCCACTCGAATTTGCATCGTATGCTCCTTTGAAGGGATTACCTTCCTTCCTTGACTTGAGCATCACTCTTGCTCTCGGTGAGCACAGATCAACTCTGGAAGAGATGGGATTTGCATTCACTTCAACCGCAACACCTGGTGGTTCTGGAGCACTTTTCCTCGCCGCCTCTAATCTATGTGAAAGAGGAGAAGCAATCCTTCTGCGCGACAGATATTGGGGTCCATATGCTGGATTCTTGAAGGGATGTGGCCTTGGAATGGCAACATGGCCACTCTTACCTGAAGCAGGAAGCGAATACCCGTTTTTCGCAGATACTGCATTCGAGAAAGAAGTCGAACAACTTGCTTCAACACAGAGTACTGTGATGGTATGGCTGAATGATCCTGCCCACAACCCTACTGGATTGACGATGTCTGCTGAAGGACGAAGAGCAGCCCTTGATGTGATGATGGCAAGCGCATCACGACATCCAGGAATTGGCCACACTCTTCTCCTTGATGCAGCATACAGTTTGTATGCAGATGAACCACATGGATGGGGAGAAACCATCGTTGAGACGATGGAAGATGGAACACCGTGGCCAGAAAACTTCCTCATCACCTACGCTGTTTCGATGTCTAAATCGCATACAGCATATGGATTGAGAACTGGAGCACTTATTGCAATTCATCCGGACCAGAACATCACAGAACGACTTCGCGGCATTTTGGGTGTAACTGGACGACAAACATGGTCTGCTGCTCCAAGACTACTCCAATATACTGCAGCAGAATTGCACTCAAATCCTGAAACAGCAAACGCTTGGTCTGATGAACGATATCGCTTGCAAGGACTCTTAATTGAGCGAAGAAAGGCCTTTGTTGAAGCATGTGAAGAACTTAATGTACCAATTAATCCAACACACGATGGATTCTTTGGATGGCTCGAACATGACAATCCTGAATCAATCACAGAGAAGTGTGCAGCAGAACATGTCTATCTTGTACCGTTACAAGGAGGCGTGCGAATAGGTTTGTGCGCAATACCACTCGCTTCAATCCGCAGAGTGGTTGAAACGCTTCAAAAGGCATTGAACTGAGGAATCATCATGGTACGTAACGTACGAGAAAACCTCATTCTTTCAGGAATGGTATGCATCGCTTTCGGGGGCTTCCTAACCATTGGAGGTGTTTTATCCATGGGAGTGATCATTGGTATTTCTGGAGTGCTCCTTTTTGTCACAGGCATGGGCACCACGAGCAATCAAACCCTGGCCCCAGCAGAGATAGCAGCATGGAAACCATCTGCGGAACAAATGCCTGATGCAAACCGCATCATGTATCGAGTAGATGTCACCATTGACGAGCCAAAGAAAACAACAATCCTCTGCGGTCCTTGTGGAACAGTCACCGAACTTGACGGCGATCGTCCATCAGAATTCACATGTCCTGCATGCAACAAAACGTTGTATGTAGACGAAGAAGAGTAAT
>JABGWN010000293.1 GCA_018645535.1 Methanobacteriota archaeon | reverse complement strand
AGATGTGCCAAAGGAATTGATTGAGCGTGCAATTATGTGCGCCGGAACTGCACCAAGCGGGGCCCATCTCCAGCCATGGACATTTGTCGCAATCTCATCGCAATCGCTCAAGGAGAAGATACGAAGTGCAGCAGAAGAGGAGGAGAGAAAGACCTATTCACAACGTATGCCAGATGCTTGGAAAGAAGTTCTTGATCCTCTGGGGACCGATGCTGTCAAAGAACACCTTACCGATGCGCCATGGGTGATTGTATTGTTTAGACAATCCAAACGTCTACGCGAAAATGACGAATGGGGGCCTACGTATTACAGCACCGAAAGTTGTGGAATAGCAGCAGGTTTGTTCATCCATTCTATCCATAATATGGGGCTTGTGACTCTTACACACACACCTTCTCCAATGGGCTTTCTAAGAGATATTCTCAATCGCCCTGAGCATGAACATGCAATGTTAGTTCTCCCAGTGGGTTATCCAAGTGGTGATGCAATGGTTCCAGATATTGAACGAAAAATTCTTGAGGAAATATCGTTTTTTTTTGAATAAACGATAAAATCCTCAACAAATAAAAATGATAGTACAGAGAGCATCGCTCTTCGATTACTTTCTTAATCCACCACGAGCCCATTGCGTATCGACTTCAAGTTCGGGATGATACCTTGCTCTCTGAACGGCTTGCTGTTGCTGTCGGACAGTGACTTCACCATCATCAAGCGTGTTTCGTTTCTTATGCCATCGCTGGACAAAGAGACTGATTAAGGCAACAGGAATACAGGCAAGAGGTGCATGTGATTGACTAAGGTCAAGATATGAAAGAGGGATGTCAAGAACGATGCACCCTCCCACAAACAGGCCGATAGCAGAGAGAAGAGCAGCTACAAAAGCAGGCAAAACGTGCCGGAACGACATGCCTACAAAGAAAGCAATAATTGCAGTAATTCCAGGAAGAAGCTCACCCTTTTCTGGATTAATTCCATAATTTTTGAGCATTTGAATGCCATTTGAAATGATGATGAACACAAAACCCGTCGCTAAGAAACGAATTGAGATGGATGTTATCATTACAGCAATCATTGCAAAAGCCATCGCTGAAAATAATTGAAATCGATCGAGTGTTAGATTGAGGCCAAGTTCGAGCATATATGGATGGAGCGTGCTCGCAGAGAGGTAACCGATTGCACAACCCGCAATTGCCGTAATAAGGACCAGTCTACGGTAACCCTGAACGAAAAGGTAGAGTGAGAGGATGATAATTGGTACAGCCGTGACATATCCGCCTTCAACAACCTGTGTAACTACAGTGTTTCGGATTTCGTCAACTGCTGGCTCATCAGTCATGGCTATCGATAGTCCCTGCACACGGAAGAATGTGAAGTTTTTCACAAGCATTCTGAATTACGAAGAGAGACTACCATTCTCCAAAATGTCACTCAAGAGACATCAGCTCACCAAGCAGTGTAAGGGATTCTGTAAATCAGCGAAGCATAATTCGAACCATACTTTGCAGATAGTAGACGATACAAATTACTGTGAACCATGATACAACGAGCAGTGTTGTTTGTGAGCAATCTTTTCTTTCAGAGAAATTGTTGTCTCGATTATTGATAATCACGCTTGCCCAGCAGATCCAATATAGCCACATAATCGTAGCAAATGCCAACTGAATGAGATTGTTTTGAAGCATCGAATTATCTCTCCACATCCTGTGAATCAGTATTAGAAAGAAGCCAATCCCGCCAAGCCCAGCAAGTCGCTTGGGATCGGGAAGCGCCCAAGGAATCAATAAGGAAAAAATCATCAAATGATACCCATAATGAATCTTAGAATAGAATATGAAAATCCAAAGTATACAGAGGGTAAATGCTGGTTGAATCTCAATCTTCCCTACAAGAGCTGCGCCCCATGTCAATAGGATTGCAAGAATGAATACGCTGTGAAGCACCGAACTCGGGACAAAGACAACACTCTCTCCTAGATATCGCCAGAAAGACATCCCTCTAGGAGAGGTCTATCCATGCTGTAATGTCAAGTTTATTCGTAAGTGAGTTGAAGGAATCAGATAATCCATTTTCGCCTTTAAAATGTATATGATTAAATAAGCCAAGTCACCTTAATCTATTTATGAGCACCCTTGAATCCAATCTCATTGATATTGCCGACGAAAACGAAGGAACGAATATATTAGGCCGATATTTCTACACAGCATCTCCGATTAATGCCTTTTTAATCGCCTGCTTTATTTTTTCAATAATACCATTAATTTTCACTCTCGTATCAGCATATTTTGGCAACGTACTCCTTGAATCCAATACCGAGGCATTAAGCATGTCTGGTGACTATGCTTCACTTTCGTTTCTAACTTTAGGAGTTCTATTGCCCCCCCTTGTTCTATTAATGATGAATACCATACCCATAACTGTAGAATCACTATCAAATGTCATTGAACTCGATACGGAAAATAGTAAATCGACGATGACAAAAGAGAGACTTTCTGCATTGGTTAATACCTACTCATATTTGTATTGCAAAGAAACTGGAAGGAAAACTGACAATCTCGAGTATCCATCTGAAGATGAAGACTTGGATAAATTCATCAAAAGAATGAATCGCACAAAATTAATTGTAATACTCCTCGCTGTTAGTTATACCATCGTAACGGCAATTTTAAGATTCAGGGAAACGGAAAATCTATCTTGGCACAACGCCGAAGTTTCAATGATTGGGTTTGTTTGTAGAACTATTACAGATTTTCTAGGAGCAGCAGTTTTGGGCCCACTTGTATTTTACCCAATCATACTGTCTGTGATGATCACATACCATTCACTTAAACAAGTGAGTGAAACAAATTCATTGAAATACATACGATTTTCAAAGGATGAGGCTGGAGGGCTTGGAGAGTATGGCTGGCAGAGTTTTCTAAACACGATTGCGATTCTACCTATTGGCATTGTTTTGATTGGGATAATAGTACAGGCAAGGATGATGGGCTATCCAATCGCAGGAATGAATATTTTCGTTACCGTAGTGTACTTTATTTTCGTTCTGTTTGTATTTTTCTTTCCGCTTTCTAGTGCGTCCACTTCAATGGGTAAATTGAAGAGAAAAGAACTGGCTGACTTATCAGAGCATTACGCAAATTCTTACTTGAAATTTAAACATGCGCTTGAGGCTGCCGAAGAGCTGGATTTAATCAAAGAACATTCGGAAGCAATGATTGCTGCAGAAACAGTTTTCGATGGTATTATGAAACAACCAACTGTGCCATACAGCAAAGCCCTAATCGCAAGATTGGCTGGTGTTGTGGCGCCTGTATTTGGTACTATATTGGGGCTTTTTGCCTTCTAATGAGAAATTTAGATATGGTGCAGAGGGCAGGATTCGAACCTGCGAACCGATACGGACTGGGACCTCATCCCAGCGCCTTTGACCAAGCTGGGCGACCCCTGCAGCAATCTAAACGGCTACACTCGCGTATATCAACACACTCATTGCTTCTTTAGAAGAAGAGTGTGCAGCATGTAATTGAACCATCTGCCTCTCTTATTTGACTCATGTCGAGAATGATTGGCTCTAAACCTAATTCTTGAACTT
>JABGWN010000292.1 GCA_018645535.1 Methanobacteriota archaeon | reverse complement strand
TGTGATTATTGGTTTGTAGACGATGTAAAAATTGTCCTTCCTCCGGTAACGGAATGGACGAGCCCAAGTTTTGGATACAATACATCGAATTCATTCTCACTTGCTGAAGGTCCATATGCGCCGATGTATCTCAATGCTGATTTCCCTGAGAATTCCTTCATATCATGGACGCTTATTGACGATGTTACGGGTGAGAACCTTTCTGGTTTTGAAGCAATTAATGGAACTCGAGTCCATCTCGATGCAGTCGATTGGAGCGAATATGGATCTCTCCGACTCCGTCTCGAACTTTTAGGTTCAAGCACGAATGCAATGCCGTTAATCGAATCCATATCTGCAGGAGGTCTCATGACTGAAGAATTCACAACCGACCCTTCCAGTCGTGGCTGGAGTGTAACCAATGCCACTGTATTAGCAGGGAGTTTGACTTCATTAAACAACAGCACGGTAACATCTCCATGGTTTGCAAATAATGCGCCTATTGCAGGCTACTTAGTATCGTCTGTGATGAGTGAATATGACGCATATGTTCGCCATCATACCACAGATAACTGGACCGCGATAAGTTTGCCCTATTCTGGTTCTCTGGAAGCGAATGAACATTCGTTCCAGCTTCAATTTATTCATAATTCAACCACACCAAGTTTACTCGATAAGGTGCAAGTAACATTGCAAACTGGGGCTAAAACCATTGCACCATCTCTAGATCTCAACAATGATGGTATCAACGAATGGGGCGGAGAAGATGTTCGGATTGGTTCTTGGGGATTCCAAGATAAATTTGGTTCAGGGGAATTCTCAACTCGTTCAGGTTTCGGTTTTTCAGGTATTGCTTCAACTTCAACTTGGATTCCTACTTCTGAATTGGGCGGTTTTGGACTTGGTATTTCATCTGAAAACGGGAACATGACCGGAATTTCTCTTCGTGTTGGTGGTTCTACAATTATTTCAAAGACCATTGATGGGACCACTGTAACCCACTTGCAACTCAACGCTTCCGAACTTGACTTGTTGGAGGCTACTTTGTCAAGCCAATCAGCAGTGCTCTATCACATGGGTGAAGGTTTTGCGATGGTGGATATTGAAGTATATGGGAATGGATTTGCAACATTTTCCAATCTTGCAGTTCCTTACAATACCTCGATTTCAATCACTGCGGATGAGCAATCACCTCTGGTGATGGCAGCAAACTCAGCAACAAGAACAGTAAGTTCTACACCAAGTATAACGCTCCCATTCACTGGATTGTCGAATGGAAAAATGGTGGTTGAAGTGACTGATCTCGGCTTTAGTGAAGATGTTGAAACTGGCACTGCTTCTATCGATAATGCAACATGGCCAATGACGCCATCACAACGTTGGATGTCGTTCACTACAAGATTCAATATTGATGATGATCGTTCCGCAACTCTTGTTCGTTTGGACGTACAAGGCGATCTCAACCATGCAACTTGGTTACTTCCAGTCGGTGGTGGCACGCCCCTTGGCCAAGGTGATAGCCATCTTGTAGAACTTCACCCAACCGAACCAATCACCGTCAGCAGCATCTCTGCAACAATGAGTGAGATGATGGTGCAATTTAGAATTGAACAAGGCTGGGATGATGAGCAACAACTATCTGTTTCAATGCGAGTTGTTTTGGACAATGATGTTGTTTCAAGACCAAGTCAAAGTTTCTGGGGAGGAACAGGACTCCAAGCATTAGAAAACGATTTGGTCATCAAGTCCGTTCTCATCACCGATGATAACGGACCGGTTTTATCCTCTAAAGAATACCTTGCGGCAGGTACTGGTCTTAACTTTTCAATCGATATTGGCTATGAAGGGGTGGACGGGATTGATTCATTTGCAGATGGAGATGCAGAAGTTCAACTTTGGCAAGGCTCGACAATGGTCGCTAACACAACGTCTCTTGACGGAGATATCTGGAACGTTTCAGATGCTGCGCCATTTTCGTTTGGTGACCTTGACTGGACTGTGCGCGTGATTCCGTTAGAAGGCGGTGGCATTACCAATGATTCTGAACAAATCCGTTCGTTCAAAATTGATCCAACCTCTCCTTCAGTCATTTTCTCGAGCGTTGATTGGTACGACCACCGTGTTGCTTCGACCAGTCAAACAGTCCAATTCCAAATTCTTGATCCGGTTCTCTTACCCTCGAATGTCCAGCTCATGCTTTGGCGAGAGTGGGCCGATGACACTGATCTTAACGGATTGCCAAGCGCAAACGAATACAATTCAAGGTCGCTGATTATACCTACCGATCTAACAGTCTCAACGGGATTGTACACGCTTCTTTTCGATGATTCCATGGGGTCATTAGGCCAGAAAGTTGCGGGATACCTCGTTGGAACTGATGCTTCAGGACAATCCTTGCAAGATGGTGGGACTTCAGTCGATGGAGAGCATTTGTTCATGTATCAACTTGGACCTGACGGGCCTCCTACACTTCCCTCAAATGCAATGTCTTGGAATGATGGCGTTCAATCCTGGCTTCATCCAGGTCAGCCATACACACTTCGTGTTGATATGAACGAGCCAAACGGTGCTTCAGATTTGACCACTGTAGAGATTCAACTTGCTTCAAACATTCTCACCTCTCCGTTATCGTTTACGTGGGATTTTGTCACAGATTCATGTACCTCGGATAGCATACATCTCATCATTCACTCGTGTGATATGCTTGCTCTTAGTGGTGCTCAAGCAGGACCTTATGAGAAAGAGACTCGCCTAATCGCTGATTTAGAACTTGCTTGGACAACTCCGGATTTGGGTGATACGTTCCGAGAACCAAGTGTTCGAATTGTAGATCGTGCTGGACAAGAAGTCCTCCAAACATTCCCAGCATTACGCTGGCGGTTTTCACCTGCATTGATGATTCCTCAAGAGACAGTGTCTCTGGTATTGACACAGGGTTCATCTCTTGAAGATGGAGCTCGCATTCCTCCGAATTCTCCGTTTGAACTTACGGGTGGACTTGTCTTTGAGAAAACAACAACACTGCCAGCATTCAACTGCAGCGTTGATGTTATGTTTGCAGGACAAACCTACTCCGTTCAGACATACGATGGCATTTGGAACGTGCCACTCGTAAGTCCTTCGACTTCTGGAACGATCCCACTCACTTGGTCAGTAGGTTGCTTACCGCCTCAGGGCATTGATTCGACTGCAAAAGAATCATCGGTGAAATGGATGATTGTCGATGGCCTCGGTCCTGAACCAAAAGAAGTTCAAACACCTCGTCCCGGAGCAATTCTCTCTGCTGATGAACATGAAGTCACCATCGTTCTCTCGGAAGAAGGTGGTATCGACTACGAATCCTTACGGTTGGTATGGTGGGTTGAAGATACAGTGACAGGTGATTACCTTCGTGGTGGAGATGCTCCATTCTTACTTCAGGGAACTGAAATCAGTGGTCTTAATCTTGTTGGGACAGGGACAATGGATCTCTCGGTCATAACAGATGAGATGTTGATAGATTTGTTGACAGTGAACGTCCTAGTAGAAGGGCGGGATCTTGCTGGAAACCAAGTGCTTGGGGCGAATGGAGAATCCTCTGGGAATGCTGTGACTTCTTGGCTTATGGAGTGGAGAAGACCTACGTTTGATCTCGATAGTCCTGCAGTTCAATATTCCCGTTTGAATGTGAAAGAAGGAGAGACAACTGCCGTCCAAATATTTGTCAAGAATACAGGAACACTCGATGGATCAACTTCAGCCACAATTTCAGTTATTCGAGCAGATGGTACCACTTCAGTTCTTCGAAATGCAAATGTTGAGGTTGCAGAGGGATCTGTAGGGACGATTCTTCTGGACTGGGGGCCTGAGAAAGAAGGTTTGCAATGGATTGAAGTTGTCCTTGAAAACGGGAAAAAGGCGAATGGACCATCGATTGACGTACGTCCAGAGCGTGAACCCAGCTTCACTGAATCTGTCTTTGGAGAAGTTAACCCAGTTCTCGGTTCCGTTGGTCTGTTTTTAGCAGTTGGAATCATTGGAGCATTGCTCCTGATGGCAAGGAATGCAACCGTACGTCGAGGTTCGAAATCAGAAATCGAATGGGATGAATATTCTGATTATCTTGAAGATGAGGAAGAAGAATTTGAAGATCCTGATGCGGATTTATTGGTACCTGAGGCTGCTGTTGCAACAACAGTTGCTCAAACAACCGCTGCTTCTACAGACGGCTGGACCCAAGGTGCAGATGGCGTTTGGTGGTGGCAAGATCCGAACGATTCGAGTTGGTGGTACAAAGATGCTAACGGCGAGATTCTCCAATACAAGTAAGGCATCAGGGCTATGAATCACGGCGGGTTGGCTAAACTATGGGCAATCAAAGCAAGGGACGGATCGCCCTGCTTCAGTTTAATCCTACGGTAGGGGATATCGTAGGGAACGCTCAGCGTTTACAAGAGATGGTTGATTGTGCTCAATCGCATGGTGCTTCTGTTTGTGTCAGTACTGAACTGGCAATTTGTGGTTATCCTCCCAGAGATTTACTGATGCAGCCGAGTTTCATTCAAATCGCACAGGAAACGGCGATGAAGATTAACGTGGACATACCTGTGCTTGTTGGAACACCAACTGTACCCGAACATCACCGTGAGCAACCTGGGAATGGTGTTTTACTCATCGGTAATCAAGCACCTGCGAAGGTTGTGGCGCGTAAACAACTTCTTCCTACATATGATGTGTTTGACGAAGCCCGTTATTTTGATGCGGATGATCGTCCAGGAATTGCTCGAACAATTAACGGTTCATTCGAACTCGGTGTTACTGTATGCGAGGATGCTTGGCAAGTTTCGGGAGAAACTCCTTCAAAGTACGATGCAGATCCCATTGAACAACTTGCTGAATGGGGACGCCAAGGCGTAGAACTCGATGCAACCGTCAACCTTTCTGCTTCACCTTATCATGCTGAGAAAATACAAACACGGCTCCGTGTTGCTCGAACAGCATCTGAATGCCTCAATCATCCATTCTTGCTTGCCAACCAAGTGGGAGGAAACGATGACCTTCTGTTCGATGGGCGTTCTCTGGGAGCATGGCCTAACGGAGATGTGGTAATTGCACCTGCTTGGGAGGAAGGAATACTTCTCATCGATGTTAACGATTCGACTCATTCTCAATGGATTTCAATGGAAGAAGAAGAGAGTATTGGTTTGATTCAACTCTCTGGTGAAAATGAACTTGAACAGGATGAGGAAACAGTTCTTGAGGCTCTTGCCGATGCTGTCGTCTTAGGTCTCCGTGATTACTGTAGGAAATCAGGAATTAAGCGAATTGTTCTTGGGTTAAGCGGAGGTATAGACTCTGCAGTTGCCGCCTGTGTAGCCTGTGCAGCAGTAGGGCCAGAGAATGTACTCGGTCTATCTATGCCTTCTCGATTCTCATCCGAGCACTCAAAATCAGATGCGAAGCATACTGCTGTATCGTTGGGGATGGAATATGATTCACTCCCAATCGACGATCTCCATCATTTGGTAGAAAATCAAATAGAATCCGTGTTGGAGAACGGATCTCCCGTTGCTCGAGAAAACATTCAGGCTCGATTACGAGCAATTCTTGTCATGTCTCATGCAAACGCCCAACAACGTATGGCGATTGCAACTGGAAATAAATCTGAACTGGCTCAAGGTTATTGCACGCTGTATGGCGATATGGCCGGAGGATACACACCTCTCGGTGATGTTTACAAGATGGAAGTGTATGGTCTTGCAAACGTCTTCAACAGCCGTGCTGCAAAGGAAGGTAAGGCACCCCCTGTAAACGATTCAACTCTGACCAAACCTCCTTCTGCTGAACTTGCTCCAGATCAACGTGATGATGATACACTTCCTCCATACAAAGTACTTGATTCAATCTTGAAGTATCATATTGAAGACGGGCTTGGAGCAGACGAAATTACATCAAAAGGACATGACAGGGAAACTGTCGTTACGGTGCTAAGACGACTAGAGGCCAATGAACACAAGCGATGGCAAATGGCACCTGCACCTCGTGTATCTCCTCGCGCTTTCGGGCAAGGCTGGCGACATCCTCTCGCAAGTCGCCACGATTGGCGTCGTTAATCGGTGAAGATAAGAGGGAAAAGCCAGAGGGTCAATCATGACGGAGGAGTACCTCAACATTGCTGGGTACAAATTCATCACAATTCCTGATCGCAATAATCTCCGAGAACCGTTCAAACATAAGTGTGATTCACTCGAATTGAAGGGTACAATCTTACTGAGTCATGAAGGCATTAATATCTTCGTTGCAGGCCTTGAATCAAACATTATCACATTTAGAAACTGGGTTATTGAAGATAAGCGTTTCAACGATATTTCATTCAAAGAATCAACTTCGGACTCACAACCATTTAATCGAATGAATGTTCGATTAAAAAACGAAATCATTTCAGTAGGTCTCCCCAACTTCGATCGTATTGATTCCGAGGATGGACGAATCTTTCCAAATGAATTGCATCAACGTCTTTCAAACAACGAGGACATTGTTTTACTCGATACAAGGAACACATATGAAACTCGCTTAGGCAGTTTCCACAATTCAATTGAACTCGGCATCAAAACCTTCAGAGCCTTCCCAGAAGCAGTTGCAAACATGGATGATTCATTCAAAAACAAACAAATCGTCATGTTCTGTACTGGTGGTGTACGTTGCGAAAAAGCGAGTGTCATCATGCGGGATGCAGGTTTTACGAACATCAGGCAATTAGAAGGTGGTATCCTTGGCTACTTCCAAGATGTAGGAGGCGATCATTGGGATGGAGAGTGCTTTGTATTCGATAAGCGAGTTGCTCTAAAGCCTGACTTAACAGAAACTGGAACAACCGTATGCTTCGCATGCAGAGAGCCTCTACTTCCAGAACAACAACTGGACCCAGCTTATGTCCCTGGGATATCTTGCTCGTATTGCATCGACAGAGTTCAACTCCAAACGACCCATTGATTCTGAATCGATGGCAAGAGGTATTGATGTAATTCATGCCCGTGTATTCCATCATCAGCAATGAAAAATACGTGTGTGGACGAAGCGATTAATCCTCCATATGTTCCAGCGTTGGAATCATTCCCTATCCCAGTATACGGATCAAAAGCCACTGTAGCCACTTGATTCTCGATAGCCCACAACGCATGGCCGCTATTGGTTCCAGTTTCATCAATTCCTTCTGCGAGAACGAACAATGTTGAATCTGTGTACAACAGCGCTTGAGGAAGACTACTGCTTATGCCTTGCATCAAATCAACTGTGAGATGAGTCCCCTCTACCGTTCCATCAGTTTGACACAACTCCATGCCCGTACTTGCAAGAACACAATCAAACCAAATCGTATTCCCATTGGTAACAGATTCGAGACTATGGCCTGGTGCAAGGATTGTTGAACTCAATTCAACAAGGTTTGAGGTTGCAAAAGAGTATGAGAATAACGTAGCATCTGCACCACGATAAACCACATCGAAGATGATTGAATCTCCGATTTGATGCAATCCAAACTTAGGAGCCATAGTCGTAACCGGTGTAGTCGTGCCTTCCTTTGTCATCGATGTAAGCCACTGAAGACCACCAGTACCATCGAGGTATGCGAGTTGACGGCCAGTTCCATCTCCAGCAACAAGCACAAGGCCGTTATTGGAAACCATCGCTTCTGATGGCGAAGAATCTCCAAATGGATGAAGATCATACATCGTTAGTGTTCCTGCGGAATCCAATTGCATTACTTCGAGACCAATATTAGCTTCTTTCGCTGCAAACCAAAGTGCATTATCATCACCTAGCAACATGTTTTGACCTAATGATGAGAGGGAAGCAGATTGATTCATCAAATCTGAACTTGCACTGCTTGTAAGCCAAGGCGCTTGCCAGATTGAAGTTGTTACACTTCCATTCGTCCACCACATTCGTTGTCCTTGTTGTCCATTGGTGGTGAAAACAACTCCATTCATCCATTGCGTAAGTTCACTTGTGAAATCAATTCCATCTCCAGTTTCAATATCTCCGACCATTAACGTCCCTGAAGCAGTTCCATCTGATACCCACAATTCACGTCCATGCACACCATCATCTGCATCAAAAACAAATCGCAATCCACGTTCTGTCACCATGGATTGAAGCCCAAGGATCTTACCAGGAATAGAATCACCTGTTGGATGAATATCTTTCAAAACAATTGGCGTATTATCGACATCAAGCATCCACAATTCGCAGCCATTGATACCATTTGATGCAGCGAAAAGATACATTCCAGTTTCGCTACTTGTTGTACTTTCATAACATTGACTTGACGCGGAGTCACCTGAATTCACAAAAATATCTCCTACAATCCCCTGATACAATTGCTCAGAGCAGATTCGGAGGGATTCACGAACTTCATCATCATGAAGAATTCCATCTCCTGCTATTCCTCCATCGATTCCATCATCGACGCCAAATCGCATGACTACGCCATTGGAACAAAGAGCAGTCGGTGCAGGTTGTTGATCGATGATGGCTGAATATCCTTGGCTTCCGTTGGTACCTTGTTCTCCATCTTCTCCATCTCCTCCTAATCGGCCATCGCAAATATGGGAGGTTGTATCTACTTCGGTTGAATCTAAGAATTGGTTTCTATTGGTGTCGATACCCGATTGAACTTGTATTCCTCCAAATGAACAAGGTATTCCAGGGGATAAAGCTGTAAGATTCACAAGACTTCCATTCCCATGATCACCATTGATTCCATCATAACCTTGTTGACCTTGAGGGCCTGAGAGGCCTTGTTGACCGTGACAAACTTTGGTGCTTGAGGTTATTTCATCTGTTGACAGTTTACCGTTCCCATCGAAATCCGTACCAAGGAATATGTCTGCT
Source organism: Methanobacteriota archaeon (assembly GCA_018645535.1). Classification (GTDB taxonomy): domain Archaea; phylum Thermoplasmatota; class Poseidoniia; order Poseidoniales; family Poseidoniaceae; genus MGIIa-L2. The sequence goes on along the minus strand of JABGWN010000292.1, from coordinate 1,345 downwards.
CCACCTTCTGGGCAATAGACATCAGCCTCTCTTCCTTCTGTTTCGACGAGTATGACACTGTCCTCCATATTTTCATCGGATAGAGGCTCAAGTGCTTGATTGAGAACGACTGCCCAAATTGACAGAAGAAGTGCACTGAGCACGACGGTTGTTTTGAGAATACGTTTTGCATTCTCGAGAGATAGGAAACGGTTTTGTTGTCTATCTCCGCGGGCTGTTTGGTTATTGTTCTCAGATGAGGACATAATTAGCGGAGTGACGTCAACGGTATCAAAACCATCGGTCAATCATACGAGTCTTGATGAAGCGCCAGTACTTCGAAGATAATATGCACCTGCCAGAGAGGTTATCACGACAACTCGAAGGCTTGGAGGGGGCTACTCGACAAAAGGCAGCTCGTCTTGTTGTCGATTTAGCACGTACTGCAAAAGCATCCGCATTCGTCGAAGTGGACCATGCCCACGTCTCAGGTGTGTCAGTCATCACTGGAGGTCACGGGTTACGTCGTTTTTTGAAGGATTTGAGTGGTGATGAAAATGGTACCGTTGTAATTCCAACAACGTTGAATTCCGCAGGATGCGATAAACGTAAAATGAAGGAAATGGATATTGCTTGGCCAGATTTTCTGGAACAGCAATTTGAGATTGTCCAAGCCTATGACCGATTGGGCATTGAATCAACCCTCTCTTGTACGCCTTATGATCGAGGAATTGAGATTGAGGGTGAAACTGCTTCATGGGCTGAATCGAATGCAGTTTGTTACACAAATACCTGGACGTCACTCATTACAAACAGAGAATCAGGACTCAGTGCTCTAGCCACTGCACTAACAGGATATGCTCCTGAATGGGGTTTACACCTACTCGAGCATAGGGTTCCTAACATTCGAGTCAAGATATCTTGCGAACTTGAAACACTTTCTGATTACTCCATTCTTGGTGATTGGATTGGGCGAAACGCTAAGCCAGGATGGAATCTTCCGTTCGGACCGATGCCTTATGTTGAAGGTTTACCGAAGTACATTTCTTTTGCTCGTAAGAAGGCACTAACAGCAGCAGCAGCAAACTATGGTACGCCAATGATGTGGGTTGATGGACATTCATTACAATCACTGGAGGATTTTTCAAACGTCGAATGGCAGGGTGAATTAGAATTTACTCAAGATGATCTCATGCTCCGATATGAGGAATTAAAACCAGAAGGTCAAGTGGACTTAGTCGTCATCGGTTGTCCTCAAGCCAGTCTAGAGGAGATGAGGACCACTGCTTCTGCCTTACGTTCTCACATGGAATTCGGGGAGCATATTGATGATCAACGATTGTGGGTTTTCACAAGTCAAGAAAAT
>JABGWN010000291.1 GCA_018645535.1 Methanobacteriota archaeon | reverse complement strand
GTCTTCGGGATAATCCTCAAGGTGTTTCGTAACCAAATCCGAGACTTGTTGGCTTTTAGGATGGCATTCCTGAATTGATTCAACTGCCAATCGGAAATTGTGTATAACAGATTTCTTGAGGAACCTATTCGTTGACCTTTCACCATCTCTACTTTCCTCTTCCGCCCGTTGTAGGTATGAACGAGCAGAACGAATTCCCTGTGTCTTAATCAAATCAAGTAACATGTGCATTCTACGAACATCTGATATTCGCTTTGCAGCATCATATCCCCGAGGGTCTCGCCTTGAGATGGCAATACTTGCTCTTTGAGCTGCTTCTTCAATAATTCCTGCAGTTATATGTTCCGTAGGAGCCAGGAAACCCTGGCGCCGTAATACATCCGTTTGATTGAGTTGATCTGCCTCAAGTGGTTCGAGTAACGATACAGTCGTACTATCAAGCATCAATCGAATTGTTGCAATGTTCATATCAACAGCATATGGTTTGAGGAGTGAATCTTCACGATTAGCGACAAAGATTTGTTGTACACCAAGCCTTACTCTCAATGCTTCAATATTCTTCTTGGTTGAACCAGGACTTGCAGTTGCAGCTACAATCCATGTTTTCTTTCCTTGTTGTTTGTAGCGGTCTGCAACTTGCGCAGTTGCATGATTACCCTTCGCATGATGTGCTTCATCGACAATCAGAAGGCCAACATTTGCCAATGAAATTAATCCAGTGTCCACATCGTTACGTATGACTTGTGGTGTTGCAATAATCAGTTTCGCCTCCTCCCAAAGAATCCCACGTTTTGCTGGTTTGTCGCTTCCTGTGTATGTTTTGACGAGGTCAGGCGAAATATTGAGTCGTTCAACAGCCATCTTCCGTTGTTGTTCGACAAGACCGACAGTAGGTGCTGTGAGTACAATTTTGTCAAGATCCTTTGCTAATGCTTCAGCCATACAGTACCACTGGACAGCGGTTTTACCAAATCCAGTTGGCATAACGAGTAATGTCGAGGTGCGAATACATTCCTTTGCGGCTGCGATTTGATACGCCCTTGCTTCGATACCACCGTTGAGAAACGGATGGCACAATTCAGGCATGAACATGGTTAATGCCGAGGGTTCAAAAGGATGATGTGTAGAGTTAAAAACGAGCCAACGTCGCTTTATTCTCGACCTCTTCCATACCGAACCACTCATATATGGGTGGAAAGTCGGAGGGTTGCTCCAAAGGTGAGCAGCCAGACACTTAGGGCAATCCGAAAGGAACCCACTGGCACCGTACCCCGTTTGTGGGAATGGTGCTCTGTGTCACGGCTACTCCTGGCCCGACGAGCCCTCGCACGCTCTTCGGAGCCTCTGTGTTGTAGAATTATGGAGGAGCCCAAAATGGCAAAAAGAAACCACCCACGCCGAGGTAGCATGGCGTTTAGCCCGCGTAAGCGGGCGAACAGACCTTTCGGTCACGTCAAGTCATGGCCTACCAGCGACGCAAGCGAAGTAAGAATGCAAGGATTTGCAGGATGGAAAGCAGGAATGACACACGTTCTTGCTCGAGACCTCAATCCACGATCAACAAGTGCAGGACTGGAAATTCGTGTTCCAGTCACTGTAGTTGAAGTACCTAAGATGCGAATTCTCGGTGTCCGTGGATACCGAATGACACCTTACGGAAAGCAAGCTGCTGGAGAAGTATGGGTAGACGCAGAATCTCTTACTGAATCATTCCCTGAAATTTTCCAACGTGTTTCAAACCGCAAGAAACACGATGGGGAAGAACATTTCGAGAACCTCGGAAAGCAAGACATTTGCGAAGTACGCCTCATTGTTGCTACTCAACCATCCAACGTTACTGGTACACCTTCAAAGGTACCAGAAGTTATGGAAGTCGGCCTAGGTGGCGGTTCAACCAGCGATCAACTCGCATTCGCACAAGAACGCCTCGGGAATGAAGTTTCCTTTACTGACGCTTTCGAAGAAGGTGCAATGACTGATATTGTTGCAATTACCAAAGGATACGGATGGCAAGGTGTCATCAAAAGATTCGGTGGTAAACTCCAATCTCACAAGAACTCCAAGAAGCGACGTCAACACGGTAACATGGGTGACTTCGGTACTGGATATGTTCGTAAGACAATCCGTCAAGGTGGTCAAACTGGTTATCACCAGCGAACTGAGTTCAACAAGCGTGTTCTACGAATCGCTAACCCTGAAGAACATTCAATCACACCATC
>JABGWN010000290.1 GCA_018645535.1 Methanobacteriota archaeon | reverse complement strand
TGCCATGGCATTATCTTCGTTGAGTGTTGTTGCAAATTCCCTTACTCTGCGTTGGTGGAGACCTCGACTTCCATCTGCCTGAAGCTGTAAAAGAATGCCGTGGCGATTTAATCGGCGGTTTCAAATCCATGATTGACCGCCATCAATTTGCGCGGGGGTCGCCCAGCTTGGTCAACGGCGGTGGGTTTAGGTCCCATTCCTTATTGGTTCGCAGGTTCGAATCCTGCCCCCCGCACCACGATTTTGAGGTATGTATACCTCATAGCATTGAAATATTCAACCATGAAGGATTCACTATGAACACCTGGGTTTACTTAGGCTTGGCAATATTCTCTGAGGTCATGGCAACTGCATCACTGAAATCTACGGAGGGTTTCACGAAAATATGGCCCTCTATGTTAGTTCTCGTCGGTTACTCAGCGGCCTTCTATTTCCTATCATTAACACTCGATGACATTCCTATTGGTGTAGCCTATGCAGTCTGGTCAGGAGTAGGTGTTGCGACTATCGCCATCATTTCTGTCGTATTCTTGGATCAGAAAATTGATCTTGCTGGCGTGTTAGGTATCGGACTCATCGTAGTTGGTGTAATCGTCCTTCGGTTGTTTAGTGAAAGTTCTGTTGAAGCCTGAATATAGCCTCTAGCACTATACTTCACCGTCAGGATTGAGAACTGAACCCCTGTGTCCATATCATGCCATCACCGCTTGCTGAGCACTGGAATCTCGAACCGGCTCGAATATTTTTGAATCATGGTTCGTTTGGGGCTTGCCCAGAGTTCGTCATCAAAGAACAGCGAAAGTGGCAGGATCAAATGGAAGCAGAACCGGTTCGGTTCTTTGAAGATGAAATGCCATTGTTATTGAAGCAGGCTCGAGATGTTCTTGCTGATTTCCTTTCATGCTCTTCTGAAGATCTGGCTCTTGTTCCAAACGCTACGACTGGCGTAAACACCATTCTTCGCTCTCTTATCTTCTCAGAAGGTGATGAGATTCTTGTCCCTAACCATGCATACCAAGCATGCCGAAATGCCATTGATTTCGTTGCAAGCCGTTGGGGGGCTACGGTCGTTACTGTAGCGATTCCATTTCCTATTGATGGGCCTCAAACTGTTCTTGATTTGATGTTAAATGCGGCTACTGAAAAGACAAAGCTGGTCATGATAGATACTGTTACCAGTCCTACTGGATTACGTATGCCGTTTGAAGAATTGACACGACAGTTTGAGGCAAGCGGGATTGAAGTGCTTCTCGATGCAGCCCACGGAATCGGTATGATTCCTCTTCACTTGGATGACCTCGGGGCTTCGTATGTTACGAGTAACTGTCACAAGTGGTTATGCGCTCCAAAAGGAACTGCTTTTCTCCATGTTCGTAGAGATAAACAACACAAAATTCAGCCGTTAACAATTAGTCATGGACATACATTCCCTCTCGGTACAACCACTCGATTCCGTCATGAATTTGATTGGACAGGGACTCAAGATGTCTCTGGATGGTGTGCGCTTCCAAAGGTCATTAGCGGAATGGAAAACATGGTTAATGGGGGATGGGAAGCAATTATGCAACACAATCACGACCTTGCGATCGAAGGCCGTAATCTACTCTGCAAGACCTTGGGCATAGAGGCGCCTTGTCCTGATTCAATGATCGCCTGTATCTCTACGCTCCAACTTCCAGGAGAACCTCTTGCTCTGGAAACCATGCATGAACCTGACCCTTTGCATGAAATCCTTTCACAGAAATACAACATTCAAGTTCCAGTCTGGTCATGGCCTTCTCCAGCTGGAAGATATCTACGCATTTCCGCTCAACTGTACAACGATATCGAAGAGTATCAAGTCTTAGCCGATGCTCTAAAACATGAATTAAATCTTGATTGAGTAGATGGTGCGATTCGAGAGACTTTTCCATGAACAGGTTGAATAAAGACGAATGTGAGGGCGAGTTATGTCCAAAGGTGCTCGAAAGATACAAGTTTCTTTTGTGCTAGGGCTACTCCTCTGTACTGCTTTTTCTGGCTGTTTCGGAGAGGAAAATGTAGAAGAAACAATACCTGAAATTTCGGTCTTTGAAGAATCAAATGTCACCTCAATACCTCGCGGACAAACATTCTCTCTCGAGGTGAAATCAAACGTTGAATATACGATCCAACGTCCCGCAGGCACATTCTTTATTGATGAATTTGGAGTCTTTAGAGATGCGATGAACATGACTTTTGAGCCGTCTGTTGAAACTGTAGATTTCATGGTCCTCGATACTGAACAAACGTCTCTTGAATTCATTATTATGGCAGGCGATATTATCGAAAACAAAACGTTTGAACTCATCGAAAGTGAGGAACTTATGCTCGTTGATGGGCGAAGGGCATACGAAACAATCGATATGTTAACTTCTCAATATAACAACAGATGGTGCGCAAGTGCATCGGTTCATGAAGGCGGTTCTGGTTACGAAGCTGCTGCTGAAGCTATGGCTGCAGAAATGTGGGAGATGGGTTTTGACCATGTTGAAGTTACACGATATGATGACGCTCCAGACCAATTAAACGTAGTGGGATACAACTGGGGGAGAGTAAATCCTGACGAATACATTGTCATTGGAGGACACTTCGACATTGCCTATGTGTTCACACCACCAGGTGGGGGTACAAACGAAGGCGCAAACGACGATACCTCTGGTTCCACAGTTTCTCTTGAAATGGCACAGGCGTTGGCTCAGATGGAATTCGACCACACAGTAGTTGCAGGACTTTGGGCATGCGAAGAAGAAGGTCTTTTGGGAACAGCAGCATATGTTGACCATCTTCCTGAAAATGTCTCAGTTCGCGCTTACATGAACTTCGATATGGTCTCATTAAATTATCCAATAGTCCCTCTCAGTGAGCCTTTAGTTGGACCAGGTGGAGAACTCTTTTCCGCTACAAAATATGACTGGACCATCAGTATTGCAGGAGCGAACGAAGAGAATATGAATCGGATGCATGACTGGGTTGGGACCATAATTGAAGAAGACTTAGCCTACGAACCAACTGAGGCAAATCCAATCACTTGGCAGGTTGCTGAATCCTGCGCATCAGATCACTGTTCCTTCTTTTCAGCAGGCTATCCGACGTTCAACTTCTTCAGCCCTGGTGGCGATATATCCTTCTGGCAAGAATGGCATTCACCTTCAGATACACTGGAATTCATGACGGCTAAAGCCGGAGGTCAGGAAGGAATGGAAAGCGGATTTAACAGTCTGGTTTGGTCATCTCTTGACCTCTTCGTTCGCGTTGACAATGCAGAAGATTTCCACGGTACTTGGAAAGAATAATCTTCTCTTTTGTTTCTTGATTCAAATACATCCATTGATGAAGGATAAGGTCAGGCTAAACCATGGGCAGTCGTTTTTCCAAGGTCGCAGCAAAGATTGTTGCCCATCGAAAACGCGTCCACATTGCTGTCTTTATCCTCACGATTCTTATGATTCCAGGAGCGCTTACAGCGTTGCAGCCAATCGATATGGAATCCTATGAGATGGAGTCTCCAGAACTCTCGGCTCAAACGACCATCGATGATGAATTTCCGACAAGTGAAATTATTCTTGGATTCGTTGTAGTAGTTCGAGATCCAAGCGAAGTTGAACCTTTGGAAGAATGGAGTCCAGTTCCAACCATCGACGGGGGAACTCCCGACTACTCTTCAGTGCCACCGATTACAGACATTATTGAACCCGGAGAAGCTTGGAAAGGAGTCACTGAACCAGATGGTGGAATCCTAAACCTCACGATCCTCAGAGAGATCGATACAAAGGCCAAACTCGTCCTAGAACATCCACTCGGAGGCTCGCTAAAACCGCTTGTTAACGAGGTTACTGGCCACCAAACAACTGGTGTTATGTCCTTAGCCGACATTTTCAGAGGATTCATGAACAACACATCAATCCTGACTCAGCCGGGCTTATCACCTCTTGGCGTTTCGACACCGCCTCCAACGAACTGGACAGATTGTTTTCCTTTGAATTGCTTAAGTTTTGATGATGCAAACATCACTCAAGCCCACATAGATATGGCTGCAGCTCGAATGGCTGAAGGAAGTAACAACGATTTCCTTCGATGGATTTCACTCGATAGAGGATTTGTTTCGGATTCAACCTCAATCCAAGATGGTCCGATTGGTGGGACACTCGATAGCGAGGGGAATTGGCAGAATGAAACCACTGGGCTTGGAAGATGGAGCGGTTCAGCATCATGGCTTTTGGTTCAACTCGACCGAGCCTCGTTGGAGGAACAAGGATGGGAAGTTGTATGGAAGGATGCAAAACAAGAGAAATCAATCAGGTCAACTGATGATGGATTTGTCATTGGAGGCTATCGATTATCCAACAGCGAACTTGTGCTTCATCCTCCACAATACGATGAAGAATCATGCACAGAACTAGTTGACGAAGAAGGTGCTGGCTGCTCTGTTGAATGGGGTTATATGGATTTAGAAGGAACACTCAGGTCCCACGACCGAACATCACTCACACTTCTTGTCGGACAAGGAGTCAATGTCGAAGTCAATCGAGAACTACAATCCTCAACAGGACTCATCATTCTCATGGGCTTGATCATCTTGGGACTTCTCTACGTGAGCCTGAGACGAAT
>JABGWN010000049.1 GCA_018645535.1 Methanobacteriota archaeon | reverse complement strand
TTCACAAAGGGAGTCATGTAGGATTCTTGTTGTAGAATTATGTATAGTAGTTTCATCCATATTATCCGGATATTGTTACGGTATTTTAACTTCTCACCTGCATGAGTGGAAATTATTTGATTATAATAGAAAAAGCCAATTATAATAGGGTCCGATATCAAACTCATCATTCAAGTTCTATAGAGATGCTATCAGACGTAACTTCTTTCGATTCATAACTTCAATCACATCAACACTTGATTCGAAGCATCTGCGCTTCAAATTAGCATCAACCGTAAGGAGAGGAATTTCGTTTATTCTTGCATATTCCAAGAGTAAATCATCAGTATGTCCGGATTTCTCCTCGACGATTGTTGATCGTTGAAGGAGGAGTTCAAGCATAATGGTATTTCTCAGATTTCTTTTTTCTTGTATGAGGGTAAGTTCTTCCAATACTGAAGGTAAGAGTACGAAGTGTGGAGGTCCTATAATTGAAGACAATGCGCTGTCAATATTGAGCCCAGCATCGATGAGTGCAACCCAGCCGCAGGCATCAATGAGCACATCGCCCATGAAATCATCTCACTGGATGGTCCCGTGACCAATTAATCTCCATCGTGCGCCAACTCTTCTGGAGAGTGAGACACGTTGACCTTCATCAGCACAGATAGGAAGTCGTAGGTGAAGTGTGGCTTTTCCTTTTTCAGCACCTTTCACGACACCTACTGATGTTGAAGTTGCTACGTTTACCATCAACATCTCATTGTTTCGAAGAGGATATATTTTGTCAGCTCCTTCTCCGTCACCTGAAACCATAGTATCCATCAGTTCGACTGTGATCGAACACTCAGTTCGAATCGTCGGTAATTCGCCCTTCTTGGCAAGAACCTGTCCAGAGAGGTTATCTGCCGTTGTAATCGATGGATCGAGAAGAGTTCCAAGGCCACACAAACCCCCAGCCATCATGACGTCACGCTTTCCGCCTCCGCCTTGCATGCTCGTGATGGTTGTTTCAATGGGTTCCCATCTTGTCTTGTTTCCTTGTTCGATTTTTCGTCCTGGTCCAATGATGATTTCATCACCTTCTCTAAACGCCCCCTCGACAATTGAACCTCCGATGACGCCTCCTGTCAGTTTAGCAGGGCGAGTACCTGGTCGATTTACATCAAAGGAGCGAGCGATGTGCATTACTGCTCGCTCATCTTCTTGACGATTTGGAGTTGGAATTGTTTGTTCGATTGCTTCGATCAGGATGTCGAGGTTTACATCATGGTGAGCTGATACTGGAATGACAGGTGCATTTTGAGCAATTGTCCCTTCTAGAAATTCCTTGATTTCTTTGTAGGATTCCATTGCTCTTTCTTTGGTGACGAGATCAATTTTGTTTTGAACAATAACGATGTTCCTGATTCCAGCAATTTCCAGCGCCATGAGGTGCTCTCGTGTTTGTGGCTGAGGGCATGTTTCATTTGCAGCAACCATCAACATAGCGCCATCCATAATGGATGCTCCAGTGATCATAATCGCCATCAACGTCTCGTGACCAGGTGCATCGACAAATGATACAACACGTTGAAGTTCCGAATCAATGTCTTTCCCACCCTCTGGACGGCGGCCTGTGGCGTAGTATTGGCCAGAATCTGTTTTGTAGAATGCAGTATCGGCATATCCCAATTTAATCGAAATACCTCGACGTCGTTCTTCAGAATGAGTATCGGTCCAAACTCCAGAAAGAGCTTGTGTAAGAGTTGTTTTTCCGTGATCAACGTGCCCAACAAGGCCAATGTTAACTTCAGGTTGTGATGGAAGCGTTCTTGCCATGCTTCCATTCCTCCTTATTCAACGATGACCCTCTCGGGTTTCACTCCGCAGATGCTGCGCCTTCGCCCGCACCGAGCAATGTGTCAAGTCCGATGTTTCCTGCATCGACCACTTTCAGATTGATTTGACGTGTGTCTTGTGTGATTGTGTTTCCACGGAATACTCTGCGCATTCGCATACCTTCGGGCTTGTAACGGAAACGCTTCTTTTCACCTTTCTTAGTTTTTGAGACAAGGTAATGTCCTTTGAAACCAGTTGAAGCAGTAACAAGAATTGCTTGTCGGGAACCGCCTTCGAGGTCACGACGCATTGGAGTGCCAGTTTTGTCTGAGCCTCCAGTAATTTCGAGTTTGTAGCCAGTAAGGAGTGATTCTCCTTCGCCGACGAAAACACCTTCGATAACATCGCCGATCTTCTTTCCGAGTAATTGAGCATGGTTTGTACCTGAGATAACCGTCTTGTATGACGGGGAGTACGTCTTTTCCTTACCACCAGTCGTGGTTCGAGTCAACTTGGTTGTGGTGTCATTGACCACTGCAACAAATGAGTTTCCTTCAGCCATAAAGCATTCCTCTAGCAACTTAGCGACAAACGACCCCTATTTAGCCTCACCGCATTGGATTCCTTCATAGCCGATTCAGTTTTTTGATAACACGGCCTTCAATTCTGCCAGCAACATCCATTGGAAGGGCATGCGGCATCGAGATATGGGTTGTTCTTCCACGACCATCACCTACAGTATCTACACGGGTGTCAATAATGCTCAACCCTTCAATTATTTTCAGATACTTCCAAACTGTTGTGTGGCTTCGAGGCTTTACTTCATACTCTTCACAAACAACCGCATACATCGATTCGACATCTTTACTTGTCATGAATTCCGTTTTGCGCAGGCGTCGGCAAATACCCAAAAGAACCAGCATCGGATGGCCTGTTAACTCATCAAGAACGTCTTCTGGCATGACTTGTGGTATGGATTTAGCACGTGTTTGAACATGTTCTGGTTCAAGCAGAGATCTGCCATCAGACTCTGCATGTTCGACAGCACCATTGAGCAATTCGATGACTTGACGCGCATCGCCCGAAGGTGCTGCGGAGGTGGCAATAAGTTTGAGAATTTCTTCATTCCATGATTGTGGATTTAGGGAAGCTTCTGCTCGCTGTCGAGTAATCGCTAGTAGACCCTCGTAATCATATGATGGAATCGGCAAATGATTTGTGTGTCCAAAGCGAGAGATGACTGCATTTTCGAGTACATCAAGAACCTGCTCTTGACTGATTAGAATAAGAGATATCGTGCCAGTACCTTCCTGGTCCTCATCAATACGAAGGAGTTGGTAAATCAAATCGTTTCCTGATTTCCGCAGTAGGTGATCAACCTCATCGAGTACAATAATCAGATGTCGTTCATTTGAGCGTAGCAGGCGTCGAAGGCTATTCAACAACTCGCCCATCGAAAGTCCTCTGTCTGGATGTCCTGCATCTAATGTCTGAACAATACGTTGTGCAACCCGGACGTTTGTTGTTGCATTCCTACAATTAATGTGGACGCTTCGAATCTGACGTTTATTCCTTAGATGATGTTCAATATCGCGGCAAAAAGTTCTCGCAAGCAATGTTTTACCACTTCCAACTGGTCCAGTTATGACAACGTTCGCACTACTGTTTGGATGCGATATCGAATGAAATTTCGCAGCGAGGTTACTTTGAATATCTTCGCGACCCACCATTTTTTCTGGTATGAAATCAAAATCTAATGGAGCAGGGTCTAGAAGGATAAGACCAGAACCAATTCGATCGAGGTAGTCGCTCATGCTGGTTGCCTCTTGTCGCCAACCGTTCTTGAACACTCGTACTCAATCAAGAATGAAAAGTAGAGTCTCAGGGTATCTCATCAAATTGATATCCCATTTCCCATTTCTTTTCGCCAAGTGCTACTTCGAGTTCGTAAGGAGTGATCAATGGTTTAGCATATCTGACCGCATCATCAATAGCGATACGTGGACAAGCAGTGTTCACAAAAGCATCTACTGGATAGAAGTCGATGAGTTCAGGCCCAACGTGTTCCAGAGCGAGAAGATATCCCTTTTTCCCATGCTTTTCGAGTAGTCTTTTCATTCGAAGAGCGAGTGTTCGGCGCATTTGTCCGGGTTTTTCTCCAATCAAGATTCCAAATCGATTTGCGTCCATTGAAGCCATGATAAGTCCAGAGCGTTGTCGAAGAATACGCTCAATACGTTCAAAGGACATTTCAATTGCATCTCCAGAGTAAGGGTCGAGCATAGCAAGTGGTTTTCCTGTATGCAAGACCAGGCCAATCGGATGGAAATCCCCGCTTCCGAGGAAAAGGTAATGTCCAATGGTATCATCATCACCAGAATAATTGCAACCAAGAACTTGGCCAGGGAATGTCAAACGTGCTCCACCCATCGGTATTGTTACATCGTATCCTGCTTTTTCGAGACGGTCATGGAAATCAGGTAAAAGGTGGAGATGTTGGATACTCCCTACAAGCCCCAACTTGGTGTCCTTGAGTGGAGTCATTCTTCCTACAGCATCCATAAATCGTTCTTGAGCTTCTTCTTCAGAAAGGTCAGTCTCGACATTTTGATTCTCCATTCGACCCCTAGCAATGGCAAGATGCTTATTCAGCATCGGAATGACAGGGGCTAGATCAGGGTCTCCGTCGTATGTGACGTCAATAAATTGAGTCGGCATACCCGATTCGATATTCATCTGGGAGTGGCCCATGTGAGCGACTAATTCGACACCCATCATTTGCATTTTATCATGAACGAGATCGCAGGCACCGTAACATGGATCTGCTGCTAGAACAACTTTTGCACTTGAAGCCGTTTCAATTTCATCCATCATTTCTAATGCCTGCATCTTTAGTCCCTCAGGGACTTGTAGAGCTACAAGGCGATGATCATTTTCTTGAATACGTCCAATTAATTCGTCGAGTTTGAAATCGTGTCTGTCTAAGTCCATTATACCACCTCGTCAAGAAGAACTATCTCTGCGCCGTCCATTGTTAATCGAACAATAGAAGATATATCGATAGTAGGATATTTCTTTTTGAGCATCTCAAGGCCAGGGCCTTTTTCAACAACAGCAACAATAGTTGTGACACTTGCTCCTGCCCTTTGGACACCTTTGATGACTGCATCAAGGGTCCCGCCGGTTGAAAGTACATCCTCGATAATGGCAATTGATTCTCCTGGTTTGATATCATTGAGATACATACTTCCTTTTGAATAGCCAGTATTTTGGTCGATGACAATCTCGCCATCAAGCCCATATGATCGCTTACGAGCAACAACTTGTGGTAATCCAGTTCGTAAGGATAGGGAAGAAGTGAGCGGTAAGCCCATAGCCTCGATGCCGAGTAGCAAGTCGATATGACTCCAGTCAATTGAGTCAAACACAAGGTCGACTACTGCTTGGAATACATCTGCTTCGAGTCGAGGCACTCCATCCGTAAGAGGATGAATAAAGTAAGGATAGTCACCTTTCCAAACAACTGGGGCCTCTTTGAGTGAGGCGGTTAGTCGTTGAATAGCATCGAACATGATTCCACGTCTTTGCTCAGATCTCAGAGAGATACTCAACGTATTCATCTGGTTCGAGAAGGTTCTCCATGTCCAATTGGAATGGTTGTAAGACGAGAATCCATCCAAGATCGTATGCGGATTCGTTGACTAAATCAGGATTGATTTCAACTTCTCCGTTTACTTCAGTAATTGTTCCCGAAAATGGAGCGCTATAGGCTATTTTTTCTTCACCAGTCCATAATGAGAACATGTCTTGTCCCTCATCAACAACAGTTTCAGCCTGCGGGAGTATCACGCGAAGCACTTCGCCAATTTCTACACCGAGAAACTCACTAATGCCGACCATGATCTTCTCATCATCTTTTTCTTGATACCATAAATGGTCAATCGAATATTTGCGATTGTGGGCTATGTTAAATTCAACGACTTCTTCATCCAAGTCATGTCACCTACTCGCGGCTATTTCAACTCCTATTTGAACCATCGCTATTTTTGATGTGACACGGGGATTACACATTCATTAAGTGAGATGCGCCCTTGCGTTGGACTGGTGAGAGTTTGGATTACAAATCTACAGACGAACAAGACATGATTCGAGAAATGGTTCGAGACTTTGCCGAATCGGTTTTAGCTCCAACAATCGAACACCGGGATAAACATCAAATTCCGCCTTCAGAGGAATGGGCCCAATTCATCGAATACGGTCTCCAAGGTGTCACAATCCCCGAAGCATATGGCGGCTCACCAGTCGATGATATCTCTGAATCTATTATCGTTGAAGAACTTGCAAGAGTCGATCCTTCTTTTTCAGTAATGTACTGTGTTCACGTAGGCCTTTGTGCTAAAACGATAGCACTCCATGGTGACGAATATCAAAAAGAAACCTACCTCAAAAGACTCGCAGCAGGTGATGTTGGTGCCTACTCACTTTCAGAAGCTGGAGCGGGTACTGATGCTGCAGCCATGACCTGTAAAGCTAAACTTTCCGATGATGGAACACATTACGTTCTGAACGGCGAGAAGATGTGGGTCACGAATGGAGCGCAAGCGAAAATCATTGTTCTTTTTGCAAAAGATGTCGATCATCCAGACTACGGCGTCAAGAAACACGGCGGCACAACTGCGTTTATTGTTGACTCTTCTTTCGAAGGTTTCACTGTCGGAAAGAAGGAAGATAAACTTGGGATCCGCTCATCTGATACCTGTACGCTCGTTCTCGAAAACTGTAAGGTACCAGTTGAAAATATTCTGAAAGGGGCTGGGAATGGATTCCCAATCGCCATGAATGCTTTGGACAACTCCCGAATCGGTATTGCTGCACAAGCCCTTGGAATTGCTCAAGGAGCCTACGAAGCATCGCTTCGTTATGCTCACGAAAGAGAGGCTTTTGGCAAACCAATCGCACATCACCAGATGATTATGGGCTATCTTGCTGATATGGCTACAAAGATTGAGGCTTCTCGCCATCTCGTCTACAAAGCATCTTGGTCAAAGCAACAACATTACGAACACGGAGGCCCACGCCATTCGAAAGAAGCGAGCATGGCTAAATTATATGCGGGAGATACTGCAATGTGGGTTTCAGAACGAGCAATACAAATTCATGGTGGATACGGGTACACCAAAGAATTCCCCGTGGAGAGATTTTTCCGTGATGCTAAAAT
>JABGWN010000289.1 GCA_018645535.1 Methanobacteriota archaeon | reverse complement strand
TCTATAGAAGAGTGCTCGTACCGGGATTTGAACCCGGGTCAAAGGAATGAGAGTCCTTTATGATGGGCCACTACACTATACGAGCGTGGTATTCCTTCCTGCAACGTCATCTATTTAGAAATGGCGACTTTCATAGAACGAATTAGTTTCACTTTTCGTTTCTTTAAAACCATGAAATCAATACACAGCGAGACATTAGTACTTTCACTTTTCGTTTACCTCTCATTCGTTGATTGATATACGGCCGCCAGTGAATTTGCTTCATGGACAACCAAATCCCGACATCATTTGCTGCCTTGACAGCATCGCATACCGACGCCACAGAACCATTGTGGAATCACCGAACGACAACCCACTTCGCTGATCAGAGTGGGAGACTCCCTCAGCGTATGGCGGATATGACATGGGAATCATGGCATCAACCAGGACAGCCTACAAAGATTCCAGTCACCACATCCCTGACTCATCTTCTACGAAGAGCATCTCTACGAGGTGAAGCTTGATGTCACGTACAAAGAGATTGCGAGATGCTATTGACGAGTATCTAGAATCAGTCGATGTTGCAAATACAACAGATATTCTCGACCATGTTAACCAACGATTCAGATGGGGCGCTACAATGAATCAATTGGGAAATGTTCTCGCTCGTGATCGACGCTTTATCAAAGTGGGATTCGATGAAAACACCGATATTGGTGGATTCCGCATGAGAGTGTGTGTTTGGGCAAGAGTTGCTGCTTGAGATAGAAGAGACAAAAACCGCATTGGTACTGGCCACTGTATGGCCAACAAGATTCTCGCATCATTTGAATTGATGCGAATGAAGAATATCTTGCTTGCCAGCATTGCAACTCCTGTAGGAGCTTTGCTCGCCTTGGGTGATTTGACTTCAATTAAGGAATATCCTGAAGTCATTTTCGCTACAACTTCTGTTCTCTTCTTCATGGGTGCAGGGAATGCAATGAATGATGTGAGAGATATCGATATCGATCGTATTGCACATCCAAGTCGCCCATTAGCCAGAGAAGCATTGTCTGAAGTCGAAGCGAAAAGAATTACAATCATCTTAGCCATCCTCAGCCTTGGTTCACTTGCAGCATGTTGTTTACTGATGCAGGATGAAATTGAGTACACATTAACCATTTACGGAATTGTTGCACTTCTGATGCTTTCCTATGATTCCTTTTTCAAATTAAAAAACAAAGGATTGGCTGGTAATATGAGCATCTCACTTCTTGTAGCTGCAGTCACATTGTACGGGGCCTCTTCAGTGGGAGAGATTACAAATCCACTCATCTGGTACGTCTCCGGAGTAGTATTCTTTGTGAACTTAGCACGAGAGATTGTCAAAGATTGTCAAGACCTTGATGCTGATTCTGAAACACGTACTACATTACCGATGAAGATAGGATTAGAAAACAGCAGAATGGTTGCCTATGTACTCACACTGTTTGGTATCGTAATGTTGTATATTCCATACTGGCAGGGGCCGTTTGAATTCGGACAGTTATTGTTCCAAGCCCCAGCAATGTTAGTCCTGATTACTCTCAACGGACCTATGTGGAAAGGGGATGACTACGTTGCAGCAACACGATTACGCATTGCAATGCTCCTTGGGTTGCTTGGATTTATCCTGACACTTGTTGTTTAGACAAGTCCCATGAATTCGCCCATTGCACTCCAAGCATCTGGTGAGATGAAGTAACACATAAGCGACATCTGAGCCCACATTCGGTTCTCTGCTTGATCGAAGACAATTGATTGTTCGTGATCCATAACCCAATCAGTTACTTCGTCACCACGGTGAGCAGGTAAACAATGCATGAATCTCCATCCATCATCCATGTTCGATACCATCTTCTCATTGACTTGATAGCCTTCGAACGATTTCATCTTATCTTCCATGTGTTCTTCTCCCATTGAGATGAATACGTCAGTGTACACAACATGAGCGCCGTCTGTTGCTTCTTTAGGGTCCACTGTTCTCATCAATTCAGACTTGTGCTCTGCAGCATATGCTGTTGAGCGCTCAACGACATCTTCATCCGGTTCATATCCTTCAGGAACTGCATATCTGAAATCGATACCGAGTATTGTGCAAGCAAGCATAAGATCATGGAGAACGTTATTTCCGTCTCCGACCCATGTTACAACGAGGTTCTCGCGATTATCGAAATGTTCCATAATGGTCATCAAATCAGCTGCTGCTTGACATGGATGGTGTTTGTATGAAAGTGCATTTAGGACAGGAACAGTCGCATGCTTTGCAAGTTCCGTTACATCTTCGTGACCATAACATCTGTAGGTCATTCCACCT
>JABGWN010000048.1 GCA_018645535.1 Methanobacteriota archaeon | reverse complement strand
ACGCATAATGGAGTACGTCATTCCCAATCGTGCTTCGAGCGATTCTCTGTAGCCTTGGAGTGAGAATTCTTCTTTGGTTACGGAAGTAATTCCTTCATCAACAGCAGCTTGTGCAACTGCAGATGCCTCCCAAATCAATACACGACGATCGAATGGTTTGGGGATGATGTATTCAGGGCCATATTCCATCGTTGCACCGTCGTAAGCGGTTGAAATGTAATCTGGAACCGGTTCTTTTGCTAACGCTGCAAGCGAGCGTGTTGCTGCCATCTTCATGTTTTGAGTGATGTCTCTTGCACGCACATCGAGAGCGCCTCGGAAAATGTAAGGGAAACCGAGGACATTGTTGACCTGATTCGCATAATCAGAACGACCTGTTGCAATGATAGCATCAGTACGGACTTCGAGAATCTCCTCTGGTAGAATCTCTGGAGTTGGATTCGCAAGTGCGAATACAATTGGATTTGCAGACATTGATGCAATCATTTCTTTTGAGACAAGTCCCCCTTTGGAAAGACCAAGAAGGACATCTGCGCCTTCCATTGCTTCAGCAAGAGTTCCGTCTGGACAATCAATAGCGAATTTCGCTTTGTATTCGTTTAGTTCTCCTTTTTTGAGACGGCTGGTTGTAATAATTCCTTGTGAATCAACCATTTTGATGTTTGAACGCTTCACGCCAAGAGCGACATAGTGTTCTGCGCAGGCAAACGCTGATGCACCTGCACCAAGAACGACGACATTGATTGTACCGAGTTCTTTCTCTTGCAATTCAGTTGCATTGAGTAACGCAGCACCGGAAATGATTGCAGTACCGTGTTGATCGTCGTGCATAACCGGGATATCTGTTGCTTCTGCAATTCTACGTTCAATTTCAAAGCATTCTGGAGCCTTGATATCTTCAAGATTGATGCCTCCAAAGGTTTTCGAGATATTGACGACAGTCGAAATGAATTCTTCGGGATCGGTTGTATCTACTTCAATATCGAACACATCGATATCAGCAAAGGTCTTGAGAAGAAGACCTTTTCCTTCCATGACGGGTTTGCTGGCCAAAGCACCGATATTTCCAAGTCCTAACACGGCGGTTCCATTCGAAATAACTGCGACGAGGTTTCCCTTTGAAGTGTAGCGATATGCGTCCTCTGGCCTTTCAGCGATTTCAAGGCAAGGGAAGGCTACTCCTGGAGAATAAGCGAGAGAAAGTTCGTGTGCTGTTGCATGGGGTTTTGTTGGTACAACCTTGATTTTTCCACGCGGTTCTTTTTCGTGATACTCAAGTGTTTCGCGACGAAGAATTTCATCTCTCTTTTTCTTCACGTTTCTATCCCCTAAATCTCTCTTGGTAGCATCAATGGTTTGAGCATTGTTCCTTGATTGGCTTTGAGGAAGGGTTTCTATTACTCGTTTTGATGAACCAGTGATTGTAAGGACTATGGGTCGCTTGCTCTTGTTGAGGTTTGAGGAGAGGACATGCGTTCGAGAATCATTGCAACAATTGGCCCAGCAAGCGATGAGGTTGAAACCCTAAAACAGATGATTCAAGGAGGCATGGATATTGCTCGACTCAATTATTCCCATGGCGATTTCAAGGGCAAGGAACAAACAATTCAGAACATACGAACTGCGGAAACTGAGGCAGGGAGATATGTCGGGCTTTTAGCTGATCTCCCTGGTCCAAAACTACGCCTTGGAACCTTTGAAGGTGAAGTCGTCTTGGAAAGAGGTGAACTTGTCGACCTCCATTGTGGCGTATCAAATGGCTTACCGACACAAGCCAATACTATTCTCGGAGAACCTGTCAAGACATTGCCGGTCGAATGGGACGGTTTATCCAAAGATTTGCGCACAGGCGACCCCGTTCTCTTGTCAGACGGATTGATCCGATTGGAGGTTCTGTCTGCTCCAGAACATGTTGGAGAAGTTGTTCGATGCCGTGTTGAAGATGGTGGAATCCTAACTGAGCGAAAAGGAATAAACGTTCCAAGAACATTGGTGAAACTCCCTGCTGTTGGTCCACACGACCTTGATTGCCTAGAACATGCGCTCTCTCAGAATGTAGATTTTATTGCAGTCTCCTATGTTCGTAGTGCAAGCGATCTAACACCAGCACGCGATCGAATCATTGCTGCTGGAGTCCACACGTGGATTGTTGCCAAGATTGAACATCCTGCGGCTCTAGAAGAGTTGAATGAAATCGTTGAGGCTGCTGACGTGGTCATGGTTGCAAGAGGAGATTT
>JABGWN010000288.1 GCA_018645535.1 Methanobacteriota archaeon | reverse complement strand
TAACAAATTAACATAATCGACTGAAATTATTCCGTCAGGTTTCAAAGGTTCTGAGAGATCTTCCCATAGCCACACCATATTACTTTCATGCTTGCTTGTGTCCTCTCCTACAAGTACACGTCCATCATCAAGAACAAGGAGGTTGTCGGGTCCAGCTAAGTTGTTTACATCGCATTGATTTTGTGCAGAGGAGATGTAGGGTCCGCCAATGATAGCAGGCTCAATTCGGTTAACGTCCCATTGCTCACTCATCGTCATTCTGTACACAATACCGCATGAATTCAGTGTCACATCAATGTCGCCCTGGCCATCACTCATGGCTGATTCAATTCGAGACATTGCGAGGTAGAGGAATTCAGGAGCGTTTTCATTGAATGCCACTCCTTCCATCTTGTTCCATTCATCAGTAGCATCGATTGCAGCAGCTGCTTTACGTGATTCAAGGAAAGCAACTCGGTCATCGAGTGCATATCCTACAGATCCATCTCCATTGAGATCTTTATTGAGACGTCCCTCAGCCCAATCATTGATTTCTTCATCAGTGATGTAGGAATTCTGTCCTGAAATGAAATCATCTGTTGTTATGGAATCGTAATCTTCAATCCATGTACGAATTTCAGAATTTGAAGATGAAGCCATTTCAATCCAATCAACGTCAAATCCTGTGGTTGCTGAATCTCTCGTATCATCCTGAGCCACCTTAGCAGCATAGAGGGTTCCTGTGCTAAGATCACCTGCAGTATCAGCGATGAACTTGAACAGGACAGTGTCATATCCGTCATCGGTCAAATAAACAGTTTTCTCATCAGGCATCACTGCTGCATTTTCATGAGAGTAACGACCCATTGCAAGGTGTCTCATGAAGTCAGGCTCACTTGTTGAAGAATTCTCGATTTCAACGATGTATCCATAATCGTAAGGATTCGGATAGTGGCCAAGATAATTCGCTAACTTGGTTTGATCAGAATGATACCTAAAACTGTCATCATTCCAATATTGAGTGTTGTCGAAATACAGTTCTTCGGAGAAAAGTGGTGAACCCCAAGGACTCATGCTGCCGAAACAGAACACCCAGCCTCCGTCAATACTGCTGAGATTGAGCATTTTACCACCCAAAACAGCCCATTCTGAAGTCGATGAATCCCATTCAATTTCCATTTGACTGAGACCTGCTGGTCGATCTTCCCATGCGGTGTAGAGGTATCCATGAGTACCATCTGCATTAATCGGAACAAATGCATTGAAGTCTGGTTTCTTGCTGATCAAAATTTGGTCTCCATCATCTACAGAGTAAATTCCTCCAGCAACACCGCCTTGTGAGAGTGCGTCACCTGTTTGCAAAATCACCTGATAGTCTCCATAGGAGGTTCGAATACCATGCCAGATATCTTCTGCTTGGCTGGATGAGTCAAGTTCGGGAACAATCTCTGGAAGGTTATTCCAATCGATTCCGTTGATGACTCCGATTGTAGCTTTGAAATTGTCTTCATCAGGATGCATTGCATTGACAAAGAAATTACCATTTCCATCAACATACATTCCAGTAACTTCAGCCTCAGGAGGCATCATCATGATACGCGTCATTGATTGTTTTGCTTCTTCTCCGCTATCTTCAGCTATCACAAATGGTGATATGTTGAGAGCGAGCAACAAGCCAACGGAAAGTAGAATCAATGCAGGCTTAGTTCGCATAATTTGCTCACAGAAGAGTGGGGCAAAAACATTCCTCAAGAATCAATGGCTGGTATCAGAGAGAATAAACCTGACATGATATAACTCATAGATCACAAAATCGAGTACACCACAAAGCATATCCCAGATTCAATTTCAGGAACAATAATGCAAGAAGAAGTATTTGTGACCGACTCTGAAGAAATCCAAGAAAGAGATTCTTATGCAACACGACGTATACTTTACATGGCTTTAGGCTCAACATTTGCCTTCATGCTCTATTCACTTCTGGTGTTAGCTCCGGCTGGTAAATGTTTCAAAGTTGATGAGGGATCGAATTCTTTGGGGCTTACATTCAGCTACACATTGGGAATGGTCCAGGAGTTTTTTGAATCAAGGAGTACAAGTCAACTT
>JABGWN010000287.1 GCA_018645535.1 Methanobacteriota archaeon | reverse complement strand
TACATCATTTTGTCAAGACCATTCGGACCGTATGTTCGGCGCAAGATGTCTCCAAAAGCAACTGCTGCGCCGACGAGTTTCTGCGTTACTGCAATTCCACTTGTGATAGAGGTGGTCGGCCGAACAATGACCACAGGGGCGCGACCTGAACCATCATCTTGCTGCGCCATGTATTATGCGTTGCACCGTTCTTCAAGAAGTCTCCTTCTCAACGGCGACGACCTTTTCGGGACTTTTTGGAACGACCATGTTGCTCGTATGCCTTGCTTTGGTGTGCTCTACGATCCTGATCATCATCCCAAATAGCATGATCTGAAACGTCTACAGAGCCAGGCATCTCATCCAACGATTCAATCGAAAGACGAAGTCCTCCAAGTTGATCTTGAAGAGCCCGAACATTATCTCCGCCACGACCAACTAAGGTCGAAATCATATTCTTTGGAGCATAAACTGTTGCAGAAGCATCACTTGTGAATTGGACACGAACATTGACACCCGCCCATTGTCGAATAGTATGGACAAGTTGCTTCTGGGCAAGTTGTTGAACAGGTCGTTGCTGATTTCTCTCTGTTACTGGAACGACAGCAAGTTCAGAACCGAATGCAAACATTTCATGTGTAACGTTACCGCTTGGGAATTCAACAACTTCGATAACTGGTCGAGCCAATTCTTCTTGCATACCCGAAGGAGGCTTTACAGTCATTCGTAATTCAAGCACCTGTTGTATCTTTCCAGCTTCTACGTGTAAGACAGTATCAAGAACTTGGGAAACGAGTCCAAGTTCCACCTTTCCAATCAACCGCTGAATCGCTTCGAGAGCAGAGTTTGCGTGAGTGACTCCAAGTAGGCCAACTCCGGCAAGCCGCACATCAGCAAATATTTCGAAATCACGGGCTCTTCGTACCTCATCAAAAATTACGAAATCTGGTCGGACTAGGAAAATAATCTCGGCAGTCTTCTCTAAATCTCCTTCCAACGGGGCGTATTGGGTGATTCGATCAGCAAGTTGTAGGTCTCGAGGAGCCTCCATTGTTTTGACCATCGCACCAATATCTTCGTCAAGATATTCTGCTATAGCTTGGGCAAGAGTTGTTTTTCCTGAACCAGGTCGCCCACAGATGAATACACCGCGGTGATGGTCTGAAAGCCGTTCAATAATTTTCGAATCGAGGTCGTAGTCTGAGAGAGATAATTTTGCTACAGGGCGTACGAGCGTAATTTCTCTTGCATCAGAGAACGGAGGGCTAGCACATGTAATTCGCAAATCACCGAGTTGAAGAACACGGCAACCCTTACGATCAATTTCAAGGAAACAATCACTACGATGTTGATTCATCTCAACAATTGATCCAAGTTCTTCTTGTAATGATTCGATTCGAAGGTTATCCCATTCGTCTTCTGTTTCAATCTCTACAAGTTCTAATTGACCTATCGTTCCTCTTTTCACACGAGGTGGACAATCTGCCTTGAGAAAAATAGTGTGAACATCCGTATCGAGTAGATTCTCAAGATGCCCAGGGAGTTCAGGATGCTCGCCATGCTTCGCCATGATTAGAAACCCCTCATGGAGGCATTTGACCCTTCGCCTGATTATGCAGTAGGATTACCAGGTTCGAGCATTCCAAATGTCCACCAAATGTAGGCATTGGTGCTGATGCTTCCGATGATTGAACCGACTAATGGGAAATCGTACATTGCGATGCACCAGTAGGTAAGTCCTGCTGTAACAACAGCAAAGCTAAGGATGTTGAGTATACCTCCATTACCCATTCCACTGAATTTTACAGAGGTATCATATCGCGTAATACCCCATATCATTGCGACTAGGCACGATAGGATTGCAAAAGCGGTGGCTCCATCAAAAAGAGAATCTTGGAGAATCCATGTTGCAATCGAAGAAATGGTAACTCCGGCAAGAAGCCAAAGCATGACTCTTTCTGGGCTCATGTTCCACTCCAAACCACATCATCTCTTCAATTCTCGTGCAGTCTTGACTCCTAGAGAAGCCAATTGGAAACGCGCTTGTTCAATGCAACGGATGGTCCGAAGAATCGATCCAGTTGAAGCAGCACATGTGGCTTTTGAACCGAAATTCAAGAAGTCGACCAGTTGTCCTTCGAGAGGCGTTACTGCAGCATCAACACATACGTGAGTTTCATCTTTTCCGAGGAGAATAGTATACGCATCGTGTTGATTGAGATGAACCACAGCAACACCATTCGATCCATAGACTCGGAATTCCCCCAAGTTTTGTTTACACCCCCAACCGACTTCGATCTCAACTTCAACTTGATATGGAAATTCAAGGCTCAGTTTGGAATATCGATCGTCCCCAATAACACTTGATATGGCCATTGGAGATTGTTCACTGAGCAACAAGGTTGCAATATCGAGGCCATGAATGGCCAACGAATCAAGGCAGTTTGAATCTGAATCACCTTCTCTGATCGACAATCGCTTGTATTCGATACGTTCAATTGCGCCTAAATCACCTAAACGAATTCGAGCATGAAGGTCTTGAACACAAGGATGGAACCTCAATAAAAATCCAGTTTTCAGAATCTTTCCTTTTTCGACAGAGATCGAAACTAGCGATGAAGCAGCATCATGCTCGATGGAAAGCGGCTTTTCCACCAGTGCGTGAACGCCTTGTTCCAGAAACATCTTTCCGAGAGCGTAGTGGGTTTTGTTCGGAGTCGCAACAATCACGGCATCGATTTCATGTTCTTGAACAAGCGAAGCAGCATCATCATGAACGACGTATCCTACTTGTTGTAGAGAACGAGTAATCGTTGCATCATTATCGCAGGCTACAATCTGCTGAATATCGAGCTGGGCTTGAAGCCGGGTTAGTGCAGCAAGATGGTGAGATCCCCATCGACCACAACCAACGACAGCAACTCGTAGTGACACGTTGCTTGCTGAGCCATTCAGCAATTGAGGTTTGGCTTATTGCCACACTCGTCAATAAGCGACGTAATAATCAGGCATTTCGATAGCAAAGGCTACGATATCTGTTTGCTCCATGCTATCGAGATTGTGGACAGTAATT
>JABGWN010000286.1 GCA_018645535.1 Methanobacteriota archaeon | reverse complement strand
TCATTCAAAGGAAACCACCGTCTTGCAATGACGTTGAGAACATTGGAAAAAAGAGATCCAGAAAAGAAACGAAAAGACGCAGAAACATTTGCTTGGGTAAGCACAACATTGGCAGATGGGCGTTCATTGCATCAACAAACTCGCCTTTAGTAGTCTCTAAGTCCATGTGAAGAAATTCTTACGAAAGGTGGAGTCTTTTTGGTGGATTAAGAGATGCAGGTGTTAAATTGATAAGGGCGATATTTGTTCGGTTTCCATGGAGGAAGGCAATCGACTTCTTACTCCCCTTGGGCTGATTTTTTTTGGCTTTATCGTTTTCATGATGACTGGAAGTGATTTTGAAATCCTAGATTCTACCTTGCCATATGTCTTCTCAGCACCGTTTTTACTTTCTGGATTCTACATTCTTTCAGTACGACTTGGTGAGTTGACAATTGGAGAAAAAGAAAATCTTCGAATAGACACAAGTTCTCCACAATCAGTATTCAAATCAATGGAGAATTACAGTAAGTTCAAGCAACAAGAGGGAAAATACGCTATCCAAGCAACAGGTTATCTTATCCTCACTACGACTGCTGTTTTAGCATCACTGACCATCACTCTAGGGATGGTTTGGCTATTTTTCCTAGCAGCACTTGGGGGCATGGGCGGAAATCCAGACAACAGTGGATTTGAAAACTCTTTCAATTTCATTGTCATGATTCTCAAAATATGCTTTTGGTCATATATCGGAAGTCATGTTCTGATCGCTCGACCTTGGGCATTTTTTGCTGATGAGCCAGTAACGAATTCATCTAAACCAACAGCCGAAAAAAATGAAACAGAATCAGTCAAAATCGAAGCAAAACGATTGCTTTACTGCCCTCAGTGTGCTGCAGCGATTCGTATTCCTATGGCCTACAAAGGACGTGCGAAGTGCCCCAAGTGTGAAACGATTTTCGATGCATAGGGTAGCGTCTGACAAGACCCACTGCTAGCCCTTTGATTTGTCAATACCTGAGCAATGGGTATTCGGATAGACCCACTAATTAGAAACTAAATTATGACCTCACCTTCATTAATTTCGTTTGGATATTGTATATTTTCATATGTACTCCCACCATCTTGAACTGAAATTATGAATATATGGTCAGTGGATGGTTCAGGTCTACATTCTTGAAGTTGGAGGATGAGTTGATATGTTTCTCCAGCAATCAACTCTCTTGCTGAATCATCATTACCCTCCATGTCAGTTGAACTAGAAAAATCACCATCAGCAAACTCAGTAGCATCGCCTGAATCAGATTCACAAATGATAGTCCAATTCACATTATTACTATCGATGGTCTCAGAGCCAGGTGCTAATTTAAAGTACAACAATAATCGATCTGCATCGTCATCCAACGAATGGATATACATATTCAATACCCTCACTTTCGAACTCATTTGCACTTGAGTATCGTCAGATGCAGGATCATAATTGGAAACCTCAACTCCAATTCCCTCCCACCTTAATTCGACAACATATTCTCCTTCAGGGGTGTCAAAATCAAGTGTTCATATTATTCTGCGATGACACCTGCCCCGATTATCCAAATCAAAAGCATGAGAATCATGCCCACGGCGAGCGCGTAGAAGATCAAAGAGAACACAATTCGGATGCCTCGCTCATCGGTTCTGTTGTAAGGAAACAACTTGTTCATCTCATCCTTGCCCCCCTTGATGCCGAACAGTGGGCGGAAGAGTGACGCACGTCGGGCAATTTCAAAGCACACCATCACGCCCACGAAAACCACCAGAGTACCGATGACCATCGAGGTGTAATATCCCAAGCCGATGAGAGCGAAGAACGCAATGGGAAGGAGCGTCAAATGCATGTGAACGATGTATGTGGGATAGACCGCCTCGTTGAGGTATGCGAGCCGTTTGCTGGGTTTGTTGAGGAGTTTGGAAGCCCAACTGAACACCATGAGGCACCAGAACCATGCGTGGAAGGATTGTATGAGCGCAGCGATGATTGGCTCGAGTCCAAAGGCACTATACCCTTCATTCGCCCAACCTCCTTCGTAAATGTGCGGAGTCGTGAACATCTCTGCACTGTTGAACCATAAAAGCGCCAAGACGGGCGTGATGACGGTGACGGGGATTCGAATTCGGTCGATGGCTGGAAAGTAGTCCTCCTTAGCTGCAATCATTAAGTAACCAAACAGGAAATAAAGCATGTAGCGTGGGAATTCCCACCACATCCC
>JABGWN010000285.1 GCA_018645535.1 Methanobacteriota archaeon | reverse complement strand
TGGAGTCATCCTACGATGTCCCAGACTCCGTTACTAGGTCGGCAGGGTTGGTTCTCCATGTCAGATTACATTGGAACGTATGAACCAGGCCAAACTGCTGCTTCTGGAGGTTTTGCATGGTATGCATCTATGCCTGCGGGAGTCAATGATTGGCTCCTACCGCTGCTGAATCAGCAGACGGATATGTTTGGGCACAGCTTGACTCAAATCATGCTTCACGTGATCTTCTATGTCGTCTTGATGACAGTCGGTTCAATGGTCTTCGCGAAGTTCTGGATCGATACCACAAACATGGGTACCAAGGATGTCGCAAAGCAGATTGAACGAACTGGAATGCAAATACCTGGTTTCCGTAAGAATCCAAAGGTTCTCGAAAAGATCCTTGAGAACTATATTCCTCCAGTGACATACTTCTCTGGTGCGTTCGTCGGGTTGTTAGCAGCAGGTGCTGACTTGTTAGGTACTGTCGGAAATGCGACGGGAACGGGATTGCTACTGGCTGTTGGAATTATTCTGAGAACCTATGAACAGATCCAGAAAGAACAAGCAATGGAAATGCATCCAATGCTGCGACAATTCTTCGGTGCTGAGTAAGTTCATCCGAGTAGATCTATTTGTTCCGATACACGTTATCCATAGTCCCAGTCGTCGGCTTAAGAGTTATACTCTAGTCATTAACAGAACACACTATGGTCGAAGTTGAATGCCCACATTGTGAAACGAATGTGGCCTTAGATGACGATGAATTCGGTGTATTCATATGCCCTCATTGCGACGCTGAATTTGAATGGGGAAATCCGCCATCCGAACGCGAGGAGATTGAAATTGAAGTTACAAGTTTTTCAGAAGTATTTTCTCTCTGGATGATTACTCTTGTGTGGTGTGGCATATCTTTTGGAATCGCAGGATTTGTTGTAAGCGACATCCTCTATAAATTTGAAACAGAGGACTGGCATTCTACCGATGCAGTTGTTCTCGACAGTTGGGTGAGAGAAGGCTCTAATGAAGCCAGCGGCACTTTTTGCCTGTGGGCTGAATATTATTACGAGTATGACGGCATCGAATATATTGGTTTAGAGGAAAAAACTCCGTGCACTTCAGGAAATGCGAATGCTGACGAAGATTACCCTGTTGGGAAGGAAATTACGGTTTTTGTTGATCCTGACAATCCAAGTGAATCCTCTCTTACACAAGGACTTGGGGTTGAGGACCAATTAACATGTTGTTTCTTTATATTACCACTCTTAGGTATAATCCTTATTGCCTACTCTATCTGGTGTACTGTTGACATGTTCAAAGGGTCGAGAGACCGATAATTTGAATTTAACGTCGGTGAAAACTAGATATGAATCAATAAGAACGTTAAGGCATGAGAGATGATGAATTATCTCATGAAAATTCTCTATCAATCGATGTAAGGAAATTACAATCCGATGTCCAAGCCGCATACGTTGCGTATCTTTTTTCTTCTAAAAATACCCCACCCATACAATTCCTTTCTCAATTCATAGGCATTCCTTCATTGGTTGCAGGTTTTATGTTGATGATTTTCACATCACCTCCTACAGATTGTGCTGGAGATACAGGGGGAGATGTGTTATTGAGTATCGATTTCTCTTGTCTATTCCCTATATCTGAAATATTATTCCTGTCATTTTTTGCTATAAGTGGATTCTGTTTATTACTTTGGATGATCTCAAATGCAACAAATGAGTTTGAAAAAGACCAATTATTACTCAATTTAGCTAAGATTTCAAACTTTCCGAGCAGTTCTGCTAAATTGATTGAAGGTCGAGAAGAACGAATATTGAAACATGTAGAATATCTAATCCTCGAGGAAGAATGAGTTGAGCGTATTCAAGATGCAAGGGTAGGCTCAGTACTGCGGGACTGAACACCCATTATACTCCCCCATAATGTCTTGAGGGGTTTGCAAGAACCCTTGCGATTTAGTGGAAATGATATGTCGGTTGTCTGTATTAGCCCTTGAGAGACGGTGTGAAATTTTATTGAGCACTTGATGGTTTTCGGTTCATACCCTTGCGAGACATTGGACACGATGTGTCCAGTGATGCCCTCGGAACTCAAATGACGGAACAGGCGTTCTACTCAGTCTGTTCGTCCTCAGCAGTGCTAGAAGCCTCTGGGAATAACGCCATGACATCTTCTGCTGGCTGGGAATAGAAGGTCTCAAACTCTGCTAAGTATTCGCTCTTTGTTGCGTTGAAATTCTTCTCAAACGCTGCGTCAAATCCTAACTCATCAAGGTCGCCATAGAAACCATTAACGAAGGCATCTTCACCTTCGTAGTGAATCAAATAGGCAACAAACCAGGAGCCGACATCATAGACATTAAGTTGTGAATCGAATCCAAGTTGGTCCAAAGGCACGTCTTGCGCGTTGTATCCCTCTTGGGACATCTCCAATTTGCGCTGCATGACCTCTCGCAGATAATTCTCCCCAACACCATCCTGCTCTGAATAGAGAGATTGAGCCATGAATTCGGCGCCACCTTCTGCAAACCATGGTTTGCCTTCCCCACCCATCTTCGCATCTCGCTCGCAAGAATCTCGACTGTCACCTGTGCATTCATCGTTGATGTGAGAGTGCTGGTAAATGTGGAAGTATTCGTGAAGTGTAACCGGTTTGTAATCATCTTCTTCAGGACCCGGATACTTTGCAGACATGATCATCATCATGAAATCGTATTCGATATACGTCCGCTTGAAGGTGCTAATGGCTGCACCGCCGTCTTCAGTGTAGCGAGTGAATATTTCATAATTCTCATTGGCACAGTCCCATTCTTCATTCCAATTTTCATCCAAGGCTTTGTGGCGTTCACAGAACACATCCTCCAAATCCTTGGCTGCATTTACATCATTTCCGATGACATAGATTTCAACCGGACCAAAATTGCCCCATTCAGCAGAAGCAATATTGTACCATTCAAGTGTAAGATTGAGAGTTTCATTTGACACATCTGCGGCTTTGAAGGCAACAGGAGTTGCACATGTTACATTGCCCCACTGGATGGTTTCATTGGTTCCGTCGGGACAAATGACATCGTAGGGTGAATCATCCTCTGCGGGCGGGCTATCGGTCGAATTGGTTGTATCCGTCGTGCCAGTCGTATTGTTGGAACCACTATCTGTATCGGACCCAGAATCAGTTGGAGATGAATCATCTGACTCATCGGTTGAGGATTCCATGGACTCATCATTACCGATGCAGCCAGAGAGTGAGCCAAGCAGGAAAATCATGCAGAGTAGAACGGCGAGGTAGTTCTTCATGGCCCCTCCATAGTGAAGCGGCTAATGAGGATAATGCCCATGAGATATCCATAGTATGCATCGTCGATTCAAAGCTGCTTAAAGGTATAAGGAAGACGTGATTATTGAGTGTATAATACTTGTGAAAACGGTAATTTTATTCTACTACTATAGTAGTGGGTCAGAAAATCAAATTCAATTTTGAATGGTTTCGATTTACAGCCGCAAGCAGAAATCACCCTTGCGACACCCGTCAATCGCATGGGTAGCGAGCAAACCGCCCCACGCAAAGCCCATCAAACTACCATATTCAGTTGGAAGGGGTTTCGGATGACCCCTTCCAACTTATCCGAATCGATTTGTTGATGGTGGCAACTGGTGGGTTTCAACAGACCCTTTGTTTGAACATTATGTTTATCAGCACATAGATACCAATAATAAGAATAAAATTGGCGTTGATATCATGCGACGTCTTAGATGGTGTTTGGTTCTAGCACTTTTACTTCTACTGATGACTTCCACAGCACTTGCAGA